>NZ_JHUK01000001.1 GCF_003263355.1 Candidatus Phytoplasma oryzae
TCATAATTCTATCTCGATTCAAATCCTGTCACCCGTACCTTATTAATAAAATGAATTATTTATTTTAATTTAACAGGGATATTATGTAATGGTTAGCATAACGGTGGGCGGAAAAGAGACTTAAATATCGAGTAATCTTACCAATTACACACGTTGTGATAATACGTGGCAATCGATAATCGGTTATTTCCACGAAAGAAGAAATAATTAAAGCAGATTATCAAAGTGAAAGACAGACTAAGTAGTTTAGTTAAAGAGCTTTTGCGAATTGAAGATGATAAATGGATAACCTCTATAATGAGGCTAAGGGAAAAAAGGATTTAGAAAAAACTAACAGTTAACTACATTTTTACTGTTATTCTAGGTCGTTTATAGTTTAGACCGTTATTCTATAAAATTATCATTTAATTAAACAAAAACCTAGAACCTACCAAAAAAAATGATATCTAAAACCATCTTATATAATAAAAATATTTTATATAAAATTTTATATAAGTTGTTTATTTTGGTCATCCCGCCTAAAAATCATCAAGGGAGATATTTAAAGTAACTTTCATCTTCCTAAACTTCTTAACTAGAGGCAAGGAAAAAGCAGAATCAGAGTAGTCGAAGGAAATTAAAAGCTAACATTGAAATACGTTAGTGGACTGACCTTCCAAGGCAAAGGGGAAAGCCCTTTACAAGGCGAAAGAGGAAGTGTAAACGTTTTTCCCACATAGAAAAGGTGAAAAGATATTTTTTTCTTGTTTAGTAAATATGAATATCTGATCTTTTCAATGATGGGGGAAAATTATGAAAGTAAAAAGAATGTTTTTTTAGTTTAATAGTCATTTTTACTAGAAAGTATAATAAAAAAACTTTCTATGACAGTTCATTAAATCATTTTTTATGTTTCATTAATTTTAGTTTATGCAACCGCCGGATGCTTGGAAACTTGCTTGTCCGGTGGTGTGAGGGGCTTATGATAATAAATCCGTCTTGTACGGTTAAACGTCATAATTCTATCTAATCTCCAAAACCGTTCGTTCGGGTTCGAATCCTGATATCCCTGCCATTTTTTTTAAAAAAAAAAGAAACCTTTTAAAAAGTTTACTTTTTCTTTTAAAAAAAATATATTTTTTTGAATTTAAAAAAATTAAAAAATATTTAAAATATAAAATCTTCATCCTTCAAACTTTCTGATCTCATTTTTTGATATCCATTACCTTTTAAAGAAAAATTATCCATAGTTTTAGTTTCTGTATTCAATCCATTCAAAACTACAGGATTTACTTCTTCATAATCAAATTTTTGATCAAAACCTAAATTTAATAAAGCCTTGTTAATATTATAACGAACAAAAATATTAACATCATCAATTAAACCAACTTCTTTATATAATTCATTAATTAATGAAACTTGTTCTTGATAAAGTTTATCTAATAAATTATTAAGCCATTTTTCTAATTTGTTTTTTTGTTCTAAAGAAAAATTATTATACAATTCTCTAGATAATCTTCCAACATAAACACCATGAATACTTTCATCGCGAATAATCAAATTAATCATTTCTCCTGCTTGCATTAAAATACCTTGACCATAAAAATATAATGGATAATAAAAACCACTATAAAATAACCAAGTTTCTAAAAAAACTGAAGCTACCATCCCCTGCCATTTACTTTCATTAAAAATATTATCATTATATTTATCTAAATTAAACTTTTTAATAAAAATTTGATTTTCTAAATTTTCATAAATTTCAACAATAATATTCATTATATTTTGCAGATTTTTTTGTTTTTTACCCCAAAAAAATAATTTTTCAATTTCTTTTTTATTTAAAAAAGTCATAAATATATTGGAATAACTTTTAGCATGAACTGCATTTTCCATAGCTCCCATAAAATTTAAGGTTGCTTTTCTTTGATGTTCAAAAGATGGAAAAGAACGAAGAATAATGGGCATTCCAATATCACCTTGATATGTGTCTAAAAAAGTTAACACCAAAAGATTTTTTGAATAAGATTGTTTTTCTTCAAAAGATAATTTTTCCCAAGAAACTAAATCACTTTGTAAACTAATATCTTCTGGACGCCAAAATTGACTTAAATTTTGCTCATAAAAAAATTGTGTATATTGATCTTCTGATTTGTTCCAATTAGCACCTTCGTATATTTTTAAACTTTTTTTTATTTTTTTTTTGATAAAGCTCATTTTTAACAATTAACCTCCTTATTATTTTAAATTAAAATGTTTTTTTATATCTTTTTCTAATTTATTAATAATATCTTTATTTTTACTCAAAAATTCTCGAGTTTTTTCTTTTCCTTGAGCAATTTTTTTTTCTTGATAACTATACCAAGAACCATTTTTCTGAATAAAATTTAAAAAAACAGACAAATCTAATATTTCATTAATTTTAGAAATGCCTAAACCATACAAAATATCTAAACTTGCTACTTTAAAAGGACAAGAAACTTTTGATTTAACAACTTTAACATTAGATCTAATACCTACAACATTATTATCTTCACGAATAAATTCTGCTCTTCTAATATCTAATCTTAAAGAAGCGAAATATTTTAAAGCTTTTCCGCCAGGAGTAATTTCAGGACTACCATATATAACTCCTACTTTTTCTCTTAACTGATTAACATAAATAACAATAGTATTAGTTTTAGAAATAATCGCTGATTGTCTTCTCATCGCTTGAGCCATCATTCTTGCATGCAAACCCATAAAAGAATCTCCTATCTCACCTTTTAATTCAGCTTCAGGCGCTAAAGCAGCCACAGAATCTACAACTATTAAACTAATCACATTACTCTTAATTAAGCTTTCAACTATAGATAAAGCTTTATCACCTGAATCAGGTTGTGAAATAATAAAATTATCTATATCCACTCCAATTTTATGAGCATAGTTTAAATCTAAAGCATTTTCTACATCTATAAAAGCCACATTTCCTCCATTTTTTTGAGCTTCTGCAATAGCATGTAAAGTTAAAGTAGTTTTTCCAGAACTTTCAGGACCAAAAAGTTCAATAATCCTTCCTTGAGGAAAACCACCTATACCTAATGCTATGTCTAAATTTAAAGAACCTGTTGAAATAACTTTCATTTTATCAATTTTTTCAGAATTTAACTTCATAATGCTACCTTTTCCGAAACGTTGTTCAATATCTTTAATAGTATTTTCTAAAATATTTTTTTCTTCTTTATTCATAAAACTATTCAACCTTTTTATAAAACATAATTAATTATTTTCACTGTTCGAAAAATCAATAAATAAAATAAAAAAATTATTTTCAAATTTTTTAAAAAAATTAAACTAATTTAGAAAAAATAATTTTATAATTCTTAATAATATAATCTAAACCGGATAAAATAGTAAAAATAATATTTATAATTAAGACTAATTTGATAAAATTAATAAAAAAAATAATATCTTCTATATTTAAAATTTTTATCCATAATTCAACAAATAAAACTAATATAAAAGAAATAAAAATAAAAAAAGTTTTTATTTTTCCAAAAATAGAAGATTCAATTAACATTTTTTGTTCAAAAGCAACAAAACGAACACCCATTATCAAAAAATCCCTTAAATTATTAGTAATTAAAACACTTAAAATAAAATATTCTAATTTTTGATTAATTTGCGGAAAATTAATAAACAACATATTCTTTTGACACAAAATATAAATATATATAAAAGAAATAAAAACTAATATCTTATCAGCTATAGGATCAAAAAATTTTCCAAAAACAGTTTTTTGTTTAAATTTTCTAGCAATAAATCCGTCTAAATAATCTGTAAAAGATGCTAAAATAAAAATTATTCCAAATAAAATTTTATTAAATTGAATAAAATGATAATCTAAAGAAAAATTATAATACAAAAAAGGTAACATAGAAAAAACTAAAATAATTCTCAAAATAGTTAATAAATTAGCTGACATTTTCACTATTTTTACTGATTTTTTCATTATTTTAATTTCCTTTTATTATAAAGACTTCCAATGTATATATTTTACTCAATTTTAATAAAATAATCTACATTTTGAAATTAATAAGCATTATTGATTTTTTTCAAAATTTCATATTTATCTTAAAATAAAATCATAATTTAACTATATTTTTTTAAAATTAATATATTTATCTATTTTCATACTAAAAAATCTAACTACTACTATAATAACCTAAAAAATAACTAATAATATTTTAATATTTTCATCACATAAAAACATTATACATCATATATAATTAATATAATATATATATAATATATAATTAAAATATATAAAATGAATTAAAAATAAATATAATTTTATCAAATCAACATATTAAAAAATATTATTCAAATCTATAAAAAATACATTTTTTGAATTTTAATAAATAAAATATAATTTTATAAATTCATAAGATTAATCATAAATATAAAATAAGCTAATAATATAATTTTTATTATTTAATTATGTTTTTAATATATTTTTTTAATATAAATATTAAATTTTTTTAATTTATAATTTAAATTGATACTCTATTCAATAATATTAGTTATAATATTAAATAGAGTATAGATTAAAACATATTAAAAAGAAGATGGAAAAAATTTAAGTTATAGTAATCTTAATATTTTCTTAAATATAATTAAGAATAAAATATATAATAAAATAAAAAACTATCTTTTTAATAAAAAAGTTGAGATACTTTAAATAATATTAAAAAAATCGAAATCAAGGAAAGAATAAAATATAAAATGGCAAACAAAAAACAACAAAAAAAAAGAATTAAAACTGATGAAAAACGTAGATTAATGAATGCTTCATTTAAATCTTCTACCAAAACAACTATAAAAAAATTTAAAAGTTTTCTTGAAAATTCAGAAATAGAAAAAGCTAATATTTTTTTTAACTTATCAAATAAAAAATTAGACAAAGGTTTAAGCAAAGGTATTTTTCATTCTAATTTTGTATCTAGAAAAAAATCAGTTTTATCTAAAATATTAAACAGTAAAAAAGAAAAATAATTATTCTTTCATCAAAAATTTCAATTAAAGTATATATTGCTAAAAAGGATTATTTTTACAAAATGTTAGAATTAAAATTCATAGTTAACAACATAGATTTTATAATAAAAAAACTACAAAAAAGACAAAATGATTTTTCTTACTTAAAAGAATTAATTAATTTAAATCAAATTCGAAAAACAATTATCTTTCAAATAGAAAAAATAAGATATCAAAACAATATTTTTTCAAATAAAATAGAAAAATTAAAACAAAAAAAAAAAAAAATTGAAATACTAGAAAAGAATAAAATATCTAAATCAAAATTAAAAGAATTAGAACAATCATTAGAAAAAATACAAAAAAAAATAAATAAAATATTATATAGTATACCGAATATACCACATGATTCAGTTCCTGTAGGTAAAAATAGTCAAAATAATGTCGAAATTTATAAATTTTTAGAACCTTATCCCAAAAAATTTAAAATAAAAAACCATATAGAATTAAATAAAAAATTAAAAATATTTGATTTTGAAAAAGCTGCAAAAATAACAGGAAGTAGATTTGTAGTTTTGAAACAAATGGGAGCTAAGCTTGAAAGAGCTTTAATTAATTTTATGATAGATAACCATATTGAAAAAGGTTATAAAGAAATAATGACTCCTTTTATTGTAAATGAACAATCCATGATAGCTAGCGGACAATTACCTAAATTCAGAAAAGAAGTTTTTCAATTAAAAATGGAAACAAAAAAATGGTATTTAAATCCTACAGCTGAAGTACCTATAGTTAATTTACATAGAGATGAAATATTAGATATTAAAAAGTTACCTATCAAATATGTAGGTTATACAACTTGTTTTAGACAAGAAGCGGGAGCAGCAGGTAAAGATACAAAAGGTATTTTTAGACAAAAACAATTTAATAAAGTTGAACTAATACAATTTTCAGAACCAAAAGATTCTTATAAAATATTAGAACAAATGTTAAAAGATTCAGAAGATATTTTAAAAAAACTAAAAATACCTTACAGAGTAATTCTGCTTTCAACAGGAGATTTAGGTTTTAGCATGGCCAAAACATATGATATAGAAGTATGGATGCCAGGTCAAAAAAAATATAGAGAAATAGCCTCTATTAGTAATGCGGAAAATTTTCAAGCTATAAGAGCTAATATTAAGTTTAAAAATCAAAATATAAATGAATATATACATACTTTAAACGCTTCAGCTTTAGCTATAGGAAGAACTATAATAGCTATTTTAGAAAATTATCAAAATGAAGATAATAGTATAACAATTCCTGATGCTTTAATATCATATATGGGAACTAAAAAAATTACAGCAAAAACATAAAAATTTAAATTAAATTAATTAAATGATAAAATTAATTAAAATATTTATAATAAATACTTATTATAATTATGTTTAAAAAAATATTTAAGTAAAAAAAATTTAAATTTATTAAAAAAATATCAATATTTATGAATATCTTTTTGTAATATGATTCATAAATTTTTTTGAAGGAAAAATATATGAAAAAATTACCTCAATTTCCAAAATTACCTAATCAATTTCCAAAAATAAACTTTATACATTTATTGTTACTTATCATTGGTACCGGTCTATTTATATCTTTATATCAAATATGGGATAAAAAGTTTAATGAAACTGAAGATAATGCTCTCGAAATATTAAAAGATTTATCACAAGAAGAAGGAACTAATACTAATATTAAAAATATCCAAACAACTTTAATAAGTGTATTTCCTACATTTTATAAATTAAAAGTAACATATAAAAACACAGACAAAACAAAAATTTATAATTTAGTTGATGACCAAACATTTAAAAAAATAAGTAATGCAGTTTATGAAAAACATAATTATAATATTTCAGAAATTTTACCAGCACCTACAAAACCAGAACCTGATTTCGGATTTTCTCCATTATTTTTTTCACTAAAATTATGTTTCTTACTATTTTTAGGTTATCATACTTTAGATATGATTAAATCAGCAACAGGTAAAATTATTGATCAATTCAACGATAAAAATAAAACACAACCAGATATACCAAATGCTAAAAAAAATAATCAAATTACTTTTAAAGATGTAGCAGGCGCTGAAGAAGAAAAAGAAGAAATGCAAGAGTTAGTAGATTTTTTAAAAGAACCTAAAAAATATTCCGATATAGGAGCAAGAATTCCTAAAGGGATTTTATTATCCGGACCTCCTGGAACAGGAAAAACATTGTTAGCTAAAGCATTATCTGGCGAAGCTGGAGTTCCTTTTTTCGCCACTTCTGGTTCTGAATTTGTAGAAATGTTTGTAGGTTTAGGAGCTTCACGTATTAGAAAATTATTTGAAACAGCTAAAAAAAATGCCCCTTGTATTATTTTTGTAGATGAAATAGATACACTTGCTAGAAAAAGAAGAATGTCTCATGGTAATAGTGAGCAAGAACAGACTTTAAATCAACTTTTGATTGAATTAGATGGTTATAACCAAAATACAGGAGTTATTGTTATTGCTGCCACTAACCGACCAGACTTTTTAGATGCTGCTATATTAAGACCTGGAAGATTTGATCGACATTTTATAATTAATTTACCTACTGTCAAAGATCGTGAAGCTATCTTAAAGTTACATGCATTAAATAAAAAAATTGATCCTGAAGTTAGTTTAGAAGAATTAGCTAAACAAACTCCTGGTTTTAGCGGAGCACAGTTAGAAGGAATTTTAAACGAAGCAGCTTTATTAACAGCCCGTAAAGGTCTAAAAATTATAGATAAAAAAATAATTAGCGAAGCAGTAGATCGTATTTTAATTGGTCCTGCTAAAAAAAGTAAAAAATATTCACAAAAAGAAAAAAAATTAGTAGCTTATCATGAATCAGGACATGCTATTATTGGATTAAAATTATCAGAAGCTAAAAAAGCACAAAAAATAACAATTATACCAAGAGGCAACGCTGGTGGTTATAATTTAATGCTTAGAGAAGAAGAAACTTTCTTCTTATCTAAAAAACAACTTTTAGCTGAAATTACAGTTTGTTTAGGAGGAAGAGCAGCAGAAGAATTATTTTTAGATGATGTTTCTAATGGCGCTTATGCTGATTTTAAACAAGCTACTCAAATTGCTAGAATGATGGTTACTAAATTAGGTATGAGTTCTATTGGTTTAACACAATTTTCAGAAGAAGATCAACAATTTCACAGAAGTTTTTCTGATCCTAAAGCTTTAGAAATAGATCAAGCTATTCAAGATATTATTTCAAATTGTTATAGTTTAGCTAAAAAAATTATTTCTGAAAATAAAAAACTACTTTCTAGAATTGCTTATTATTTAATAGAAATAGAAACTTTATCAAAAAAAGATATAGAAGAGATAGAAAAAACAGGCAAAGTTAGTTGGTTCGAAGAAGAAATAAAAGAAAATCAAAAAAATAAAGAAAAAGAACAAAAAAAAACTATCATAATAAATGAAAAAAAAGATATTTCTTTTGATAAAAATGAAGCAAAAAAAGAATCATCTAAAAACAAAATCATTTCACAAAAAAAAAATAAAGAAAATAAAGAAAAAAATTAAAATTTTATAAAATAAAAATTTTTTTAACTAATATAAAATTTATAGATTAGGATTCCATCATTTATTAAAATGAAAAAAATTTTATTTACAGAAAAAGAAATAAAAACACGTTTAGATACATTTTTATCAAAAAAATTAGATTTAAGTAGAAATAAGTGTAATCATTTAATAAATTCTGGAGAAATTAAAGTTAATAATTCAACTAAAAAAAAAAATTATATCTTAAAAACAAATGATTTAATATTTTTAAATATCAATATCAAAAAAGAATCCAATAGTATTAAAAATATAAAACCAATTAATTTAAATTTACAAATTATTTATGAAGATAATTTTTTGGCACTAATCAATAAACCGTGTAACTTAATAGTACATCCCTCCTCTAGCTATTCTGGTATTACCTTAATTAATGGATTATTATTTCAGATAAAAAAAACAAAAAAAATTAAAAGTCATAGACCAGGTATAATTCATCGTTTAGATAAAGATACTACAGGATTAATTTTAATCGGTAAAGAAGAAAAAATTATATCAAAAATGAAAAAATTTATGCAACAAAAAAAAATTAAAAGAATATATTGGGCTTTAATTCATGGTTTTTTAGCAAAAGAAGGTATTATTGATTTACCTATAAAAAGAGATAAAAAAAATCGTTTAAAAATGTCTGTAGCTTCTGAAGGTAAACCTTCTATTACTCATTTTAAAACTTTAAAAAAATTTAAAAAATTTTCATTATTAGAACTAGAATTAGAAACTGGTAGAACTCATCAAATTAGAGTTCATTTATCTTATTTAAAAAAACCTATAGTAGGTGATCTTGTATATGGTAAAAAAGAAAAAACAATAAAAAAACAACTTTTACATGCTAAAAAAATAAGTTTTGTTCATCCCGTAACAGAAAAATATTTAAAATTTGAAATAGATCTACCAGATTTATTCAAAAAAACTTTAGAAGATTTAGAAAATTCTATTTAATTATGAAATAATAAAATAAAAAATGTCAAAAAGAAAAATAAAAATATGTATTTACAAAATATTCAAAAAAAAATAGAAAAAATTTTAAATAAAAAATATAAAAATGTAAAATTTGAAATCAAAATAAATAATAAAAATAATAATTATATGAATTTCGATTATTATTTACCATTATTTCATTATCAAACCAAAATAAAAAAAGATATTAAGCAAATTTTTAATGAATTTGAAAAAGAATTATCTACCATAAAAGAAATAAAAAAAATTTTTTTTGAAAAAGGTTTTTTAAATATCCAAATTAACAAATCATTAGCTTCTAAAAAAATTTTATTAAATATTTTAACTAAAAAACAAAAAAAAAAAAATAATGAAGAAAAAAATAAAAAAAAAATAATTTTAGATTATTCTTCTCCTAATATTGCTAAAAATTTTTCTATAGGACATTTACGTTCCACTATTATTGGAAATTCACTAAAAAAAATTTATGAAAAATTAGGCTTTAAAACTATAAGTATTAATCATTTAGGCGACTGGGGAATGCAATTTGCAAAAATGATTTTAGCTTATAGAAAATGGGGAAATAAAGAAATGATTAAAAAAAACCCTATTAATGAACTACAAAATCTTTATATTTTGTTTCATCAAAAAGAAAATACACAATTAAAAGAAGAAGCAAGGAAAATTTTTAAAAAATTAGAAAACCAAAATAAAAATGAAATAAAATTGTGGAAATGGTTTAAAAAAATATCTTTAAAAGAGTTTAAACAAATTTATAAATTACTTAATGTTACTTTTGATTATTATATAGGGGAATCTTTTTTTCATAAAAAAACAGTAAAATTAGTTAATAAATTAAAAAAACAAAATCTTATTATTTTAGATCAAAATGCTTATATTATGCCATTAGAAAATATGCCTCCTGCTTTAATCCAAAAAAAAAATGGTAGTTATCTTTATTTAACAAGAGAAATAACTTGTGCTTTATATAGATATAAAAAATTTCAATTCACAAAAATGTTATATATCGTAGGTAACGAACAAAAATTACATTTTAAACAATTATTTCAAATTCTCAATAAAATAGGCTATAATTTAGATTTGGAAAATATTAATTTTGGTTTAATTTTGGCTGATAATAAAAAAATTTCTACAAGAGAAAATAATAACTATAATCTTAAAACAATTATTACAAAAATTATAGAAAAATCTAAAGAAATAATTAAAAATAAAAATCCTAAATTAAAAAATAATAATAAAATAGCTGAAAAAATAGCTATAGGAGCTATTATTTTCAATGATTTAAAAAATGATAGACATTTAGATATTGATTTTAATTTAAATAAAATGTTACAATTTGAAGGTAATACAGGCCCTTACATTCAATATACAATTGTAAGATTTAGTTCTATTATTAAAAAGATAACCCAATCAATAAATAATAAATATAATTGGACTAAAATGCTTCAATATTATGAAAAAAATATTTATTTCGATTTAATTAAGTTAATGGATCAATTTAATGCAATATTAGAAAAAACAAAAACAAATAACATGCCCAGTATATTAGCTAGATATCTTTTACAATTATCTAAAAATGCTAATCAATTTTATGCAAAAGAAAAAATTCTAGTAGAAACAAAAATATTAAATAATACAAATTTTCTATTTATAAAAGCTATAATTCAAATATTAAAAGAAGGTTTAGAATTATTAGGAATTCCTATTTTAGATGAAATGTAAAATAATCATTTAAAATAAAATAATATTTATAATATATGACAATAGAAATTAAAAAAAAAATTAAAAAAATTACTAAAATTATACAAAAAGCTAATTTTGATTATTTTCAATTAAATCAATCTAAAATAACAGATGAACAATATGATAATTTATTAAAAGAATTAATTATACTTGAACAAAAATACCCTGAATATAAATTATCTAATAGCCCTACTTCTAAAGTAGGAGGTTTTTTAAGTCATAAATTTAAAAAAGTAAAACATGATATTCCTATGTTATCTTTAGGAAATGTTTTTGATTTCCAAGAACTAAAAAAATTTTATGATCGCATTATTAAAAAACATAATAATGTTACTTTTATTACAGAATTAAAAATAGATGGAATAGCTATTAGTTTAAAATATAAAAAAGGAATATTATATCAAGCCATTACTAGAGGTAATGGTTATTATGGAGAATTAATAACAAATAATGTCAAAAATATTAAAGATATTCCTTTAAAAATAAAAGAAGAAATAGATTTAGAAGTCAGAGGAGAAATTTTTTTTCATTTTAATGATTTTGAAAAACTTAATCAAGAACAAAAAGAAAAAAAAAATTTTTTATTTTCAAATCCTAGAAATGCTGCATCAGGAACTTTAAGACAATTAAATCCTAATATAGCATCAAAAAGAAACTTATCTTCTTTTATTTACTCTATCATAAATCCTCCATCTTTTATTAAAAAACAAAAAAATATTTTGATTTTTTTAGAAAAAATAGGTTTTTCTGTTAATAAATATTATAAATTAGTTAATTCTTTTGAAGAATTATTAGAAAAAATAAATTATTATGAAAAGATAAAAAAAAATTTACCTTACAATAACGATGGAATAGTTGTAAAAGTTAATGAATTAAATTTATATGATAACATTGGTTATACCAGTAAATTTCCAAAATGGGCTATTGCTTATAAATTTAAAACTGCAGAAAGCGAAACCATAATAACGAAAATTAATTTTCAAATCGGTAGAACAGGAGTTATTACTCCTATAGCTTTCTTAATTCCTACTATTGTGGATGGTAGTGTAATATCAAAAGTATCTTTACATAATTATAATTATATAAAAAAAAAAGATATAAGAATCAATGATTTTGTACTAATACATAAATCTGGTTCTATTATTCCTGAAATTATTAAAATAATTAAAGAAAAAAGAACAAATCAAGTTCCATTTAAAATGATTTCTTATTGTCCTTTTTGTAATTCAAAATTACAAAAAAAAGAAATTGAAGAAATAGAATTATTCTGTTTAAATGAAAATTGTGAAGAAAAACAAATAAAAGAATTAACTCATTTTGTTTCTAAAGAAGCTATGAATATCAATATATTAGGAAATAAAACATTAGCAATTCTTTTTAAACAAAAAATGATAAAAAAAAAATCTGATATTTATAATTTACAAAACAAAAAAAATGAACTAGAAAAATTACCTTTTTTCGGAAAAAAAAAAGTGAATAATATTTTAAATGCAATAGAAGAAAGTAAACAAAGACCTTTAGAAAATGTTTTATTTTCTTTAGGAATAAGACACGTAGGAATTAAAATAGCTAAAATATTAATTAAAAAATTTAAAAATATAACTAATTTAACTAAAGCTAGTTATAAAAGTATTTTAAAAATAAATGAAATTGGAGATAAAATATCTAAAAGTATTTTTAATTTTTTTCAAAATGAAAAAAATATAAAAGAATTAAATTTATTAAAACAAAAAGGCATTAATTTTTCATTAAACGAAGAAAATAAGTTAATACAAAATAAAAAAAAAGAAAAAAATATTTTATTCAAAAATAAAAAAATAGTTTTAACAGGTATTTTGAATAATTTTAAAAGAGAAAAAATTAAAAAAATATTAGAAGAATATGAAGCCATTATTACAAATAATGTTTCTAAAAAAACTAATTTTTTAATTTGTGGAAAAAAAAGTAGTGAAAATAAAATAAAAAAAGCAAATAATTTAAAAATAAAAATAATAAATGAACAAGATTTGATAAAAATATTATTTTATAAAAATAATTTATAATTCAAAATAAGGTAAACATATAATCTTATGAAAAATATTGGTATAGATTTAATAGAAATAAAAAAAATTCAAAATATAGGAATCGAAAAAGTTGCTAATAGAATTTTTTCTATAAAAGAATACAAGATTTATAATGAAATTAATCATTTAAAAAGAAAATTAAGTTTTATTGCAGGAAGATGGGCAGGAAAAAAAGCTATTTTTAAAGCTTATCAAAAAGGAAATTTAAAAAATAATTATAAAGATTGGTCTATTTTAAATAATAAAGAAAATGGATTTCCATATATTGAAAATATATCAAAACCTAAAATAATGATTTCTATTACACATAGTGAAAATTATGCTTTAGCTTTTGTAATCTTAATTTAATTTATTTTATACATTTTTTTATATGAAAAAAATTTTTTTATATTTTAATAAAGAGTTTTATTACATAAAACTCTTTTTTTTTATATAAAATTTGTTTAATCATATGATTTAAAATAAAAAAAATAAAATTATCTTTTTATTAAATTAGAATATTTTTTAAAAAACATTCGTAACATTTTTTTGATTTATCTAAAAAAATTTGATAAAATGATTTCGATTTGTTTTTGTATAGTTAATTTTTTATAAGTTTTAATGAAATAGATTTTTATATATATTTTTTTTAAAAAATAATATTTAATAAAAAAAAAAAAATTAAAATAAAAATCTATTTTAAATACTATATTGATTTTAAATACTATATTGTATATTTTATATAATAAGTATTTTTATATATAAAGCATTATTTAAGGAGAAGTGATTTATAATGGTTTTTATTTATACTACAAATCGTTGTTCTTCATGTCAAAAAGCTAAAAAATGGTTAGAATTGCATAATATACACTATAAAGAAAAAAATTTAAATAATTTTACATTAACAGAATCAGATATTGATTTAATTTTAAGTTATGAAGAAATAGATTTTACAAAAATAATTTCAACTCGTTCTAAAATTTTCAAAGAACAACAAATTGATTTATTTTCTTTAAAAACACAACAAGTAAAAAAATTTATAGTAAAAAATCCTGGAATTTGCAAAAAACCAATAATTTGTAATAGTAAATCTATCGTTATAGGATATAATCAAGAAGATATAAGAATTTTTATGCCTAAAAATCTTCGCCAATACATTATAAGAAATAATATTAGTATCAAAAATAATAGTTATATTAAAAAAATAAAAAAATACTTTTCTGATTTAAGAAAAAATCAATAAAAATTATAATTGATTTTGATTAATTATAAATTTTTTTTAATAAATTTTTATTTTTTATAATTTTGCCTTGGATTAGATATTTTAATTTTACGAATATTTTTACCATTAATTTCGAAAAATATTTTTTTAATCAAAAAATGATTATTTTCTGGTGAAAAAAATTCTTGTATTACTTTTTTTTTAGTTACACCATCTTTTAAAAAAAATATAGTTGTTTTTACTTTTTTTTCTTTATTAATTTTCTTTATTTTTTTAATTGATTGACCATCTAATTGAAAAAATGTTTTTTTAATAGGATGAAAAAAATTATCTTCTGATGAAAAAATCTCTTCTATTATATATTTTTTAGTTACACCATCTTTCAAATAAAATGTAGTAATTTTATTTTGTTTTATATGATTAAATTCTTCTATTTTTTTAATTGATTGACCATCTAATTGAAAAAATGTTTTTTTAATAGGATGAAAAAAATTATCTTCTGATGAAAAAATCTCTTCTATTATATATTTTTTAGTTACACCATCTTTCAAATAAAATGTAGTAATTTTATTTTGTTTTATATGATTAAATTCTTCTATTTTTTTAATTGATTGACCATCTAATTGAAAAAATGTTTTTTTAATAGGATGAAAAAAATTATCTTCTGATGAAAAAATCTCTTCTATTATATATTTTTTAGTTTGAGGTTTTTTTCTGTTATAAAAAGTTTTTTTAATAAAATTAGAATCATTATATTCTAAAATAAAATCTATTAATCCATTATCAAAATAAGTTGTTTTAATAAAAAAAGCATCATTTTCATTATCTTGGTTTTTTTCCAATATGAAGTATTTTTGTAAATCTTCAGAAAAATAATAGATACATTTTATTAAATCATTATCCTTATCAGGATTAAACTCATAAATATAATTTATGACACTTTCATCTTGATTATAAAAAATCTCTTTTATTTTATTACCATTATCATTATATTGAGTCACAATATGATTATTTTTATCTATTTTTCTAAATAATAAATCATCTGGTTTTTTTTTATATTCAAAAATTATACCTTTTAGATTATCTATTCTTTTAACTAATTGTTTAGATAAAAATAAATTATATTGTTCTATTATTCCGTCTTCTCTTGTAATTTCATAAATCGGAAATAATTTTGAATCATTAATGTTTAAATCTTGATTTAATAAATTAGATGAAAATTCATTTTTTTTATTATCAGAATAATTAATGTTTACTCTATTTTGTTCTACACTAAAAAATAATTGGTAAAAAAAGAAAATATTTACTAAAAAAGAAAAAAATAACAAAATAAAACAAAAAAAAATAGAATAATTTTTTTTATTCCATTTTAAAAACATATTTTTTAACCTTCTCTTTTTTTATTTTATTATTAAAAAATAAAAAAATTTTTTATTTATTATTATTTATTATAATTTTTTTTTTTTAAAAAATAATTCATTAGCATTTAAAGTTGTTTGAAATGATACTTCTTGAAAACTGATATTTTTTAAAAAAGCTATTTTTTCAGCTATAATTTTTAAAAAAGAAGGTTCATTTCTTTGATTTTTGTTTAAAGGAAAAGGAGTTAGAAAAGGAGAATCTGTTTCTAATAATATTTTATTTAAAGGTATTTCCTTAGCTATTTTATGAGCTTCATATGCTTTTTCATAAGTCACAATGCCACCAATACCTATATAAAAATTTAAATCTAAAGCTTTTTTAGCTTCCTGCAGATTAGAGACTAAACAATGAAAAACTCCTCTTACTTTATTTCCTTTTTGTCTATAAGACAACAAAATTTCATAAATTTCTTGAAAAGATTCTCTAGCATGTAAAATAATAGGAAGTTGGTATTTAATTGCTAATTCAATTTGAATTTTTAAGTTTCTCTTTTGTATTAATAAAGATTTTTTTTCATGATATAAATCTAAACCAATTTCACCAACAGCTACTACCTGAGGTAAATTTAAATATTTTTCAATATCAAAAGGATTTTGATTTAAATAATAACAAGGATGGATCCCTACAGCTGCTTTAATATAAGGTTTATCAATAGATAAATTTATCGTTTTTTTATTGGTTTCTTCATCCAAACCAGGAACAATAAAATTTTTAATATTATTTTGAAAAGATCTTTGTAATACATTTTCTAAATCTTCATTAAAATCCTTTAAATTAAGATGTGTATGTGTATCAATTAACATATTTTTTACTATATTTTTCTCTTTTTTAATCAAATATACAAAATAAAAAACTTACAAATATAAAAATATAAATTAATAAATATTATAAATGAATAGGTTTATCAATAACACCTAAAAAAGTTTCTAAAATTAATTCTGATAAAGTTGGATGAGGATGAATAGTATGGATAATATCATAAGCTGTTCCGCCTAATTCCATTGCAACTCCTACTTCAGTAATTAATTCAGTAGCATTATAAGCTAATATATGCATACCTAAAATTTTTAAATTTTTTTTATTAACTATAACTTTAGCAAAACCATCAATTTCACCATCTGCCAAAGCTTTTCCTACAGCATAAACAGGAAATTTAAAAGTTTTATAACTAATATCTGGATATTTTAATAATTCTTCTTCAGTTTTACCTATAGAAGATATTTCTGGAAAACCATAAACACAAGAAGGAACGTGATCATAATTAATACCTTTTATATTATCATTTAAATTTAACGCATGTGAAACAGCTATAATACCTTCATGACTAGCTACATGTGCTAACATATATTTACCATTCACATCACCAATAGCATAAACTCCTTCAATTGAAGTTCTTAAAAATTCGTCAGTAACTATACCTATTTTATCTATTTTTAAATTAATTTTTGTAATAGCTTCTAAATTAGGTTTTGTTCCTACAGCCATTAAAATAATATCCGCTTGTAAAACTTCTTTTTTTAATTGATTTTCTTCTGTATAAGAATAATAAACATGATTATTTTCGATTCGATCTACTTGTTTTTTAGTATAAATTTTAATACCAGCTTTAGTTAAAATTTGACTATATTTATTAATGATATCTCGATCCATATTATTCAAAATATATTCTTGTTTCTCTATAATTATCACTTCAGAACCAAATTTATTAAAAATAGAAGCAAATTCTACTCCAATTACTCCTCCGCCAATAATAATTATTTTTTTCGGAAAAACACTTAGTTGAACTATTTCATTACTGGTTAATAAATATTTATTTTGAAAAGATTCTAAAGCACCAGGTATAGGTGGTATAATAGCTTTAGAACCTGTAGCAATAATCATTTTTTTACAATTTAAAATTTTATTTTCTACTTTAACTTGATGCGGAGTTAAAACCTCTGCATAACTATAATAAATATCAACTTTATTTTTTTTTAAAAGCGAATGAACTCCAGCAGTTAATTGTTTAACAACTTTATCTTTACGTGACAATATTAATTTCCAATCAAATATATTTGCGCTTGAAGAATTAGATAAACCAAAATTACTAGCATTTTTTATTAAACTATAAACTTTAGCACTTTTTAAATAAGTTTTAGTAGGTATACAACCATAATTTAAACAAATACCGCCAATTTTATGTTTTTCTATTAAAGCTACTTTAGCACCTAACTGAGCTGCTTTAATTGCAGCAACATAACCTCCTGGTCCACCTCCGACAATTAAAATATCATATTCCATTATTCATATATTCCTTTTATTCAATACATTTTTCTAATTCTGAAATATCATTCAATAATATGGAAATTTTATTTAAAAATCTACCACCATAAGCGCCATCTATAATACGATGATCAAAAGTTAAAGCTAAAGGCAAAATATCAGATATTACAATTTCTTTATTTTTGAATACTGGTTTTTTTACAATACTACCAATCCCTAAAATACCTAATTCTGGATGTTTAATAATAGGAGTAGCATACAAAACACCAGTTGAACCATAATTACTTAAAGTGAAAGTACCATCTGTGATTTGCTCCATTTTTAATTTTCTTTCTAATGTTGTTTGAGCTATTGTTTGAATTTCTTTAGCTAATTGAAAAATAGTTAAATTTTCAATATTTTTAATATTTGGAACTATTAATCCATAAGGAGTATCTATAGCAATACCTAAATTGATAATATCTTGATAAATTAATTCATTCTTTTCATCATTAAAAGTAGCATTTAATATATCAAATTCTTTTAAGGCAACACTAACCACCTTAGCAATGAAAGCCATATAAGTCAATTTAATATCTTTTTTTTTAGCTATTTCTTTATATTTTTGCCTTAAAATAACTAAATTAGTAACATCAACTTCCATCATTAAAGTAGCATCTGGAATTAAATTTTTAGAAATTATCATTTTTTTAGCAATTGTTTCTCTTAAACGAGAAATTTTTTCAATTCTTTTTTTTTCTTCCTTGATCATACTTGTTTCACCATCTTTTTTTTAATTATCTTCTTCTAACTCTATATAAACTAAAACCTCATTTATTTTCACAACTTGTCCTTCTTCAAAACATATCTTTTTAATAGTACCTTTAACAGGAGAAGTAATATCATCTCTTAGTTTATCATTTTCAATATTAACTAAAGGAGTTTCAGGTTCAACTTTATCACCAACTTTAACATACCATTCTATAATATTACATTCATTGATACCTTCTCCTAAATCAGTATACTTTAATTCAAAAATTTTTTTATCATTTTTTTTTATTTCACTCATTTTTAAAACCTTCTTCTTTTTTTGATTAAAAAATAATATAATTATTTTTTTTAAATATTTTTTTTATTTAAAAAATTAATAGTTTTAAAATTATTTATAATACCATAAAAAATTTTTTCTACACTAATCATTTGATGATATTCACCTCGAGCTAAAGGCATAATAATATCATAACCAGTAATTCTTTTTGAAGATTCTTTTAAAGAATCAAACATATATTCATTAACTAAAGTGATTAATTCTGCAGCAGGTCCAAAAGTTCTTGTAGCTTCATGTACTACCAAAAATCGTCCAGTTTTTTTAACAGAATTCAAAATAGTTTCTCTATCAATTGGATTAATAGTTCTTAAATCAATCAATTCTACTGAAATATCATAATCTGTTTTTAATTTCTGAATCGCTAATTTAGCCATAGGAACAGCTGAACTCCAAGCTACTAAAGTTAAATCTTTTCCTTCTTCCACTACTTTTGCTTTTCCGATTTGTACTTCATACTCTTCTTCTGGTACTTCTTCTCTTTTTCCTCTATATAACATTTTAGGTTCCATATAAATAACCGGATTATTATCATTAATAGCAGCAATTAAAAGACCTTTAGCATCATAAGGATTAGACGGAACAATAACCTTTAATCCTGGAATAGAACCTAAAATAACTTCTAATGATTCTGAATGATGCTCTAAAGCTTTAACACCACCTCCGATAGGAAATTTTAATACCATAGGGCAGTAAAAATTATTTCTAGAACGATTCCTCATTCTAGCAGCATGAGATATCAAATCTTGTAAACCTACATAAACAAAACCATCAAACTGAATTTCTGCAATAGGTCTTAAACCGTTAATGGCCATTCCAATAGCACTGCCAACAATAGAAGATTCGCAAATAGGAGTATCAAAAACACGTTTTTCTCCGTATTTTTTTTGTAACCCTGCAGTTACTCTAAAAACACCTCCTAACTTACCGATATCTTGTCCAAATAAAACTATTTTATTATTTTTTGATAACTGAAGATCTAAAGTATGTTTAATAGATTCCAGTAAATTTAATAAAGCCATATTTTAATAATTTTCTTTCTTTTTTTCATTTTTTATTTTTTAAAAAATTTGTATATTCATTATATTGCTCTAATAATTGAGATGTCATTGTATCATAAATATGTTTAAAAATATCTATAGGTTTAACTTTATTTCCATACTGTTCAATCTCATTTTGTACTTTTTCAACATATTTTTTAGTTTCCTCTTCAATTTGATTAATTAATTCGGAAGTTAAAATATTTTTATTTAATAAATATTTTTGAAAACGCAAAATTGGATCTTTTTTTCGCCATTCTTCTTCTTCTTTTTTATCACGATATAAATTAGGATTATCATTTGTTGTATGAGCGCCCATTCTATAAGTAACCAGCTCAATAAGTCCAGGACTATTTCCCTGACGAGCTCTTTCAACTATTTCTTTAACAGCTGCATGAACAGCTAAAACATCATTTCCATCTACTTGTAACCCTGGTATACCAAAAGCATATGATTTTTCAGCTAAAGTTTCTGTTTTAGAAGCAATTTTTCTAGGAGTAGAAATAGCATATTGATTATTTTGAATCACCACTACTAAAGGTACTTGCAACACAGAAGCATAATTTAAACCGGCATAAAATTCTTCATGCGCTGTCCCTCCATCCCCTATTGTAGCAACAACAACTTCTTTTTTATTCTGGAATTTGCTAGCAAAAGCTAAACCAGCTCCTATATTAATACTTGAACCAATAATAATATTAACAGGCAAAATATGTTTAGATGCAGGAATATCTGAACCTATTTCATTACCATACCAATAAAGATATGGTTTATGCAAAGGAATATCTCTGTATAAGTAAATACCTAAATCCCTAAAATAAGGAGATATCCAATCATTTTCTTTAAGAGCTGAAGCTGTTCCTATTTGACTTGCTTCATGTCCTTGATTCATTACAAAAGAAAGCATTCTACCTTGACGTTGATATCTAACTGCACTAACATCTGCTATTCTAGTTAAAATCATTATTTTATACATTTTTAACAGATCTTGTTTATTGATTTTAGGTTCAAAATCAGAATTAATTACTTTACCTTCTAAATCCAATATTTGGAACATTTTTTTATTAAAAGAATTGAATGAATCAATTATTTTCATTTAAAATTAATTTCTCCTTTTTTTAATTAAAATATTTTATAACAATAAATTTATATAAATCAATAAAAAATTATTTAGATAAAAAAAATAACAAAAATTAAAATATTCAAATTAAAAAAATTATAAATATTTAATAAAATTATTTTTAAAATAAATAATATTTTTTTAACACAAATTTTTTAAAAAAATAAAAAGTTTCAAATAAAATAAATAAAAAAATTTACATAATAACACAAATATCATCATTTTCAATTCTAACTTATTTTTTAATTATTGTCAAACAGATATTAATAAATAAAAAATATAAATAAAACAAATAAAACAAATTATAAAATGAAATAAAAATATTTTAATTTAATTCAAACATTTATCTAACTGACGATGAATTCTTATAACTAAAAAATGAAAAATTTGTATAATTAAAAAAAGAATAATAAGGCAAACTAAAACTAAATCAGAATTTTTAAAATTATCAAAAGTATGAGATTCACTATATATAATAGCAATAAAAGCAATACTTTTTATACCTGTAATATGCAAAATACTAGAATAAGCAATAGAAGAAACAAAAATAGTATTTAATTTTAAAATCAAATGAGCACCAGCTTCTTTTAATAAAAAATATCTAATAAATTGTATTCTATTTGCTCCTAAAGTATAAGCAGTTTTATAAATTTCTGAATTCATTTGTAAAAAAACTTGTTCAAAATGACGTGTACTATGAGCAATTAAAACTAAACTTAAACAAATAAGACCTAATTTAAAACCATAAAAAATTTTAAAATAAGGTCCTAATAATAAATCTGTCAATAGTGACACTAACAACACAAAAGGCAAAGATAAAAAAAGATTCATAAAACTATTAATAACAAAACAAATAATTTTATTAATTAATCTTTCTTTTTTTATTTTTAATAAATACAAAATAATACTCAAAATTAATCCTATGAAAAAAGATATAAAAGTAGATAAAATAGAAATTTTAAGAGTTTCCCAAATACTATTAAATAATAAAAAAGGTTTTTTATTATTTAAATTAAAAAAACTATTATTGGGATAAATAAGAACATTATAAATACGTTTTAAAAAATTTTCTTTTAACATTATATATGTTTCCGATAAATAACCTAAAAATATATTTTATTGAAAAAATAAAATTAAGAATTATACTTTTGATTAATCCTTTCAGAAATTTGATCCATTTTTTCTACAGGAATCATTTCCAAATATAAACTATTTCTTTTATTCATATAGTCAATTAAATGTTGTTTTCTCAAAGCTTCTTTTAATATTTTTACTTTTTCTGAATTAATATCTTTTGTTTTTACTATTAAAGAAATTGTATAATCATAAATAGGATTTTTAATATCAGAAGGAATGATTAAAGATGTAAATAACTTAAATAATTGTTTTTTGGTACCTAAAACACCAGGATAATTAATGAAAAAATGAATAGAATTATCATTTTGAAACTTATTATGTAATTCCTTCAAACTAATTTCTTCTACTATTTCAATATGATTAGGAATTTTGAAATCATTTGGATTTAAAATAACATTATCCGCTTGAAGACCTTGTTTTAAATGAATTAAACCCATCTGTTGCAAAAATAAAAAAGATAAAACTTTTTGTATAGGATCAGAACAAACTAATATTTTTATTTTATTTATAACTTGATTTGGTTGATTTTGAGTCAATAAATTTATTATTGCATTTTGCAAATCTGTTATATTATTTATTTTTATTTGAGATTGAATTTGATTTTGTATTTGAAGAATTCTAGCATCTAATGTATAAAAACCTATTTTAGACAAATAAAAAGGTTGAGCAATCATTACATCTTCTGACATAGAATTATTACTTTTTTGTAAAGTATTTTTAGCAAAAACTAAATGAGAATCTAATATAGCTATAACATCTTTGTCATTTTGTAATAATTGATTTGTTTCTCTATAACTATTTCCTTTATAAATTACTTCTAAATCAATATTATCTTTCTTTAATTCAGGTTTTAAATTATCCTCTAAGAAAGCTCTAGTTGTTTCTAAAGCAGTTGCTATTTTTATTTTTTTCATATTATTATCATTTTTATGATTTCTTATTTTTATAATAATCCCAATAACAATTAAAAAAATAATTAAAAATAAAATTGAACATAATATTAATCTACTTTTTTTACTAAATTTATTTAAAAAAAACATGAATAAATAAGGCCTTTCTTTTTTTAATTTCAAATACAACATTTTTTAACTATATAAGAAATAAAATATAATCAATATAAATATTTAAAAAAAATAATTAAAATATGTAAAATTATTTAAATAATTTTTGATAAGAAATATTTTCAAAATTATAAGATGGTTTTAATAAGATAGTTTTTTCTATTGTACCTTGATTTAAAATAGCTACTTTATCGCATAAAATTTTGATAATATAAGGATCATGAGAAATTAAAAAAATGGTTGTTTTTAATTTTTTATTTATTTTATAAAACAAACGCAAAATCTTTTTAGCAGTACCAGGATTTAAAGATGAAGTTGGTTCATCACAAAAAATAATTTTAGGTTCATAAATTAAGCTTCTAGCTATAGCTACTCTCTGTTTTTGTCCTCCGGATAATTTATTGGGATAATAATTAATAAAATCTTGTAATTCAACAAAATTTATCATTTCTAAAATTTTTTTTCTTTTTTCCTTCGTAAAATTTTTTCTTATTTTCAAAGGTAAAGCTATATTATCAAACACATTTAAATTATTCAAAAGATTAAAATTTTGAAAAATCATAGCGCTTTGATATCTATTAAAATTTCTATAAATCAAAGTTTTGGAATTTACATCAGGTTGTAAAAGACCCAACATAATATTTAACAAAGTAGTTTTTCCTGAACCAGTATCACCTACTAAACCAAAAATTTGTTTTTCTTCGATTTCTAAACTAACATTTTTTAAAACAACTAATGATTTTCTATCATAAAAAAATGTTTTATAAAGATTACTAATTTTTATCATTATAATTAAAGACCTAAATTATTTATAATTTTTTTATATATTTCTTTGTGCTTATATTACGATATTAATTCTATTTAAACCAAATATATAATACTATATAATTATTCAATTATATTATATTTTTTAATAAAAAATATAATTATTTTATTTATTTAAAAAATAATTTATTATTAAATAAAATACTTATTAAGTTTAATCTTCTTTTTTCCCTGTATCTCGTGATAAATAAACTCCTGTTATTGTATTAATAATCACTCTTTCTCCTTCTGAAATAAAATTAGGTACTTTTATAACTAAACCAGTTTCTAAAACAGCTGTTTTAAAAGAATTATTTTTTTTAAAATTATTATTTTTTACAAAACTATCTGTTTTTTGGATTCTTAAAGAAATTTTATTAGGTATAATCACATCTATAATTTCTTTTTTTTCGTTATAAACTACTTCCACATCTGTTTCTTCAGTTAAATATTTTAAAATCTTTATAATTTTATCCCTAGGTATTTCTATTTGTTCATAATTTGTCATATTTATAAAAAAATATGATTCTCCAGATATATAAGATAATTTTAACTTAATTTTATGAATAATACCTGCTTCTATTTTAATGCCAGCATTAAAAATATATTCAATAATTTCTCCTGTTTGAAGATTTTTTAACTTACTTCTTACAAAAGGAGCTCCTTTACCAGGCTTTACATGCATAAAATCAATAATTTGATATATTTTATCGTTCAATTTAATAGTTTGTCCTGTTTTAAAATCATTTGTATTAATCATTTTTAATTATTATCCTTTTTTAAAAAATTAGAAATTAAACTAATAGCCTTTTCAGTTAAATTAAAACATAAAGCATCTAAAATTATTAAAGAATCAAATTGATTTTTAAACCATGTTTTTTGTCTTTTGGCATAACGAAGTGTTTTGGTAATAATATAACTTTTAGCTGTAGATAAATCTATTTTTTGTTCTAAAAAAAGTTTTATTTCTCTATAACCAATAATATTAAAATTAAATTTTGGAAATTTTTTTGTTAAGTTTTGAACTTCTTCAATAAAGCCTAATTCTAACATTTTTTCTAATCTTATAATAATTCTTTCTTTTAATATTGGAAGAGGTATA
The DNA here is from genome assembly GCF_003263355.1 of Candidatus Phytoplasma oryzae. Lineage (GTDB taxonomy): Bacteria > Bacillota_I > Bacilli_A > Acholeplasmatales > Acholeplasmataceae > Phytoplasma > Phytoplasma oryzae_B. The sequence goes on from NZ_JHUK01000001.1 coordinate 25,617, forward strand.
TCCAGATAAAGAGTCAAAATATCAAATAAAGGTATATTTTTTCCTATTTTTTCAGATCTTAAAGTTTTTTGAAAAGTATTTCGGAAAGCTCTGATAACTCGATGCGGATTTTTCTTATCGAATACTAAATTAGGATCTTTTTTTTCAATAATTTCTAACATTTGATTAATATCTAATTTTATTTCTGATATTTTTTTTTTGTTATTATTCATTGTTTCTTGAAATTCATAATTAAACAACGCTGATTTAATGTATAATCCGCTGCCTCCTACTAAAAAAGGAATGTTAATTTTAGGTATTACCGACCGAACATCCTTTTGAAAATCATAAATACTATATTTTTGATTAAGTCCAATTTTATCCAATAAATGATGTTTAATATTCTTTTTTTCTTTTATGCTAATTTTAGCAGCTCCTATATTAAATTCTTTATAAATTTGAACAGAATCTGAATTAATAATTTCTCCTTTAAAAAAAATAGCTAATTTAATAGATAAATTAGTTTTGCCTGATGCTGTAGGACCAGCAATAATAATAACTTTTTTTTTCATAATATTTTGTTAACTTATTATAACAAATTATTCATTTAACTTTATCTTAATTATTTTTTTAATTTTACCTAAATTTAAAAAAACTCCATTCAACTGTCTTTTTCCTTCAGCTATTTTTTGTTTCATCTTATTATGGACATTTAAAAAATTATTAATAATAATATTTTTATCAGAACCAATAACACCTTCTAAAGAACCTGTCATTCCTACATCAGAAATATATAAAGTTTGTTTAGGTAAAATTCTATCATCATTAGTTTGAATATGAGTATGAGTTCCTAAAATAGCATCTATTTTACCGTCAAAATGATAAGCTAAAGCCATTTTTTCACTGGTAGCTTGAGCATGAAAATCTAATAAAGAGTAATCATACTGATTTTTGCAAATTTGTAAAATTTTTTCAACTTCTCTAAAAGGACATAATAAGTTATGACTGTCCATAAAAATTCTTCCTAAAATATTCATAATTAAAATTCTTTTTTTATTTTTTCTAATTATTTTGAAACCCTTACCAGGATATTTTTTTTTAAAATTAAAAGGTCTAATAATATTTGTATAATCTATAAAACTAGATAATTCATTATTACTCCAAGTATGATTTCCCATTGTAATTATATCTACACCTGCAAGAATTAAATTTTGATAACTATTATAATCTATGCCTTTTCCATTAGAAACATTTTCAGCGTTGACTATTATAACATCGGATTTATAGAATTTTTTGAGAAAATTTATTTTTTCAATTAAATAATCTACTCCTGGAATACCACAAATATCACCTATAAAAAGAATATTCATTTTGACTCCTTTTTTTTATTAATTGCAATTAATAATATAAAATTTGAGTTATATTTTATAAATTAAACATTTCAGTATATATTAATTTGATTCTAATTTTTCTTCTATTCTTAATTCTCTAATAACTGTTATTTTAATAGTTCTATTATTATGAATTTTCTTATTTTTTTGTATTTCTTTCTTTATTTTCTGAGCTATAATAAAAGTTTGTAAATCGTTTATTTCTTTAGATTTAACAATAACTCTAATTTCTCTTCCTGAACGAATAGCGTATGATTTTTCTACTCCTTCAATACTATCAGCAATTTGTTCTAATTGATTAATTCTTTGAAAATAATTTTCTATAGATTCTTTTCGTGCTCCTGGTCTTGATGAACTAATTGTATCAGCTATAGAGACTAAAATAGCGACAATAGTATTAGGTTCTTGATCTTCATGATGGGAGGCTATAGAATCAACAACTTCAATAGGTTCATTATATTTAATAGCTAATTCAACACCAATTTTAACATGGTTTCCTTCTGTTTTATGATTTAATGCTTTTCCGATGTCATGTAATAAACCAGCTCTTCTGGTAATAATTTCATCTTCGCCAATTTCAGCTGCTAATTTTCCAGCTAAAAAAGCTACTTCTAAAGAATGATTTAAAACATTTTGACCATAACTCATACGAAAATTAAGTTTGCCTAATAAATTTATGATCTCTTTATCAACTATACCTATTTTTGTTTCGTAAACTGCAATTTCACCAATTTCTTGAATAAAAGTATCCATTTCAGAAATTGTTTTTTTAAAAGTTTTTTCAATACTTGCGGGAGTAATACGACCATCATTTATTAAATTTTCTAAAGTTTTTTTTGCAGTTTCTCTCCTGATAGGATCAAAAGAACTTAAAACCACTGTATTAGGAATATCTTCTATTATTAAATCTACTCCTGTTATGATTTCAAAATTTCTAATATTACGACCTTCTTTACCTATGATTTTACCTTTAATATCATCATTAGGCAAAAATACAATACTCATATTATTATCAGAAATAATATCACTTTTTGATAATGTTTGCATTGCATAAATTAATAAAGTCTGAGCTTTTTTTTTAACTTGTATTTTGAATTCTTCTTCTTTTTCTTTTGCAAAATTCATTATTTCCTGAATAATTTTTTTTTTAGCTTCATTAAATAAAATTAATTTAGCTTGTTGTTGAGTAAATAATGATATTTCTTCTAATTTTTTTTTCTGTTGTTGAAATATCTCTTTTGTTTTGTTTCTTATTTGTTCAATATGAATTTTTATGTTGTTAATTTCTTGTTCTCTTTGATATAACAATTCTTCTTTTTTATTTAAATATTCTATTCTAGAAACTAATAATTCTTCTTTATAAATTATTTTTTCTTCTAAATTAACAATTACTTTTCTTCTTTGATTTAAATCATTCTCTGTTTCTTTTTTTAATAAATCATTTTTTTGTTTAGCTTCTAATATCATTTGTGAAAAAATTATTTCTGATTTTAGGATTTTTTCTTTAATTTTTTTTTCTGCTTGCTTTGTTTTTTTTTCGATTTTTTTCTTTTGTTTTAGAAAATAAAAAAAAGTACCTAAGAAAGAACAAACACTAGCGAAACAAAACAAAATAATAACTAAAATTATTTTTATTTTTTTCATTAAAATGCGTTTTTTCCTATTTTATTTCTAAATAATTATTAGATAATAATATATTTTAGCTAAATATAATTTCATTTTATTGATTCTTTTATTATCCTATCTTTATTTTATTTTTTTATATTTGAATTGCTACAAAAGTTATATAATATATTAGTAACATATTAAAATGAAAATTAATTATTCTATATTCGTATGTATATATTCTACTAAAATGATTCATAACTTGCATTTTTATTGTGTTCAATATAATTTACTTATATTCTTAATAATTTATTTTCACAATAAAATAATTTGTTTTAAGAAAATAATATTCCTATTTATATTATTACAAATTATAAACTTTTTCTAAAACAGTATTTTTTTAAAAACAATTTTGATTTTAATTAAATATTTCAAAAAATTAAAATTTTAATTATTTTCTTTTAAAAATAAATTTAATAAAATATTAAATTTATTTAAAAGGTTAAAAACATAAAAAATAAAATATTTTTATTTAAATTTTATTTAAAATCAAAAAAAATTATTGTCTATTAAACATATAACTATATTTTGCAACTTTACTATTATAACTATTATAATAACTTTATTTTTATGTTTATGTATAATTTTAAAATAATTAATTCAAAAATATCATTGATGTAATTGAATTATAATAATACAATTTAATAAAAATAAACATAATTTAATTAATTAATTATTTATATTTAATAAAATTTTAAAAAAATATCATAAAAAAAGAAAGGATTTTAAAAAAATGTTTCAAAATATATTAAATAAAAAAAAGAGAAAAAATTTACATATTTGTTTAAAATTAACATTAACCACAATAATTATGATTTTATTTTATATTTCTCTCAAATATTTTTATTTAAATAAAAATAAATCTGATTCAAATAAAAATGACTATTATCAAGAAAAAATTTATAAAAAAGAAGAAAAAGATTCAAACTACTACAATAAACAAAAAAAAGATTTAAATATAGAATTACAAAAACTAAAAAGTCAATATCAACAAAAATATGATTTATTATTATATCAAAATAAAAAAAAAATATCCCAAAATGAAGAAATAAAAAAGATCAAACAAGAAATAGAAAATATTAAAAAAAAAATAAAAATATTCGATAAAATTATAATAACATTCGAACAAAAAAATAAAAAATTATAAGGAAAAAAGAAATAAATTTGAAATATTTTTTATATTAAATAAAAAAATCTTTTGATATTAAATAAAAAAACCTAATAATTTACTAAAATTAAAAATAAAACAAAATCATAATTAAAATATACAAATATAAATTATAAATATTATAAAAAATTTTTTTTAATAAAATAATTTTATAATATTTTTTTAATCGCAGGATGTGTTATCAAAATTTTTTTAATACCATATGGAGGTAAAAAAGATACAATCACAATATTTTCATAAATTGAAATAATCTTTCCTATTCCAAAATTCTTATGTTCTATATTTTCAGATATATGATATATATTATCTAATTTTTGTTTATCTTTTTTATTCGAAAAATAACTATTATTTTTCGGCAAAGATTCTAATTTCATTTCTTCAATAAAACAAATAGGTTTGGAAGAAATATTTTGTCCAAATAAAAATCTATTTTGAACACTAGTAATATATAAAGATTCTTGAGCTCTTGTAATAGCAACATAAGCTAATCTTCTTTCTTCTTCTTTTTTGTCTAATAAAGAATAATTATAATAATTAAAAATATTTTCTTTATTAGATAAAAAAACTTTCTCTTCTAAACCGATAAAGAAAACTATTTTAAATTCTAAACCTTTAGCTTTATGAATAGAAGAAAGAATAACCTTGTTTTGTTTTTCTAAAACATTATTTGTATAAGATAAATTGATTTGAGATAATAAAAAATTGATTTTTTCAAAAAAATTTATTTTTTGATCAGGAAATGAATATTGAGTAAAAATATTTTGTAATCTTATTATATTTTTTTTAATTTCTTCTTGTTTCATATCTATTAGGTTTTGAAATAATTTTTGTTTTTTAAAAGCAGAAGAATAACCAATAATATCATCTATTATTAAAATAACATTAGTTAAATCACACTCATCTTCATTATGAAAAATTTTAGTAATTTGTTCAAATATTTTATAAAAATTAGCTACTTTTTTACCTATTTTAGTTTTTTGTTTTACTTCAGTTTGAATAACTTTAAATAAAGATATTTTTTTTTGAAAAGATATATTCTCTAATTTTTCTATAGTTTTTAAACCAATTTTACGAGAAGGAATATTAATAATTTTTTTTAAATAAAAATCTTTTTCAGGATTTAAAATTGCATTAAGATAATTTATAAATACTTTTACTTCAATTTTATTATAAAAAGAAATATAACCTTGAATCAAATAAGGAATATTTTTCATTATTAAATGATTTTCAATATCTTTATTAATATCATTTAAACGATATAAAATAGCAAAATCCCCATAATTATATTCATCATATTTCATTAATTTTTGAATTTCTTGAATTATAAATTGAGATTCTAAGTAAGAATTTAAAAAATGTTTATAAAAAACATTTTTTCCATTGCCTTTAACACTTTTTAACTGATTTTTAAAAATTTTTTCTGTTTTATAATTATTTTCAATTAATAAATTAGCTTTTGATAAAATTTCTTCTGTTGAACGATAATTTTTAAACAAACGATATATAGAAGCTTTGAAATCTTGCAAAAATAAGTTACTACAAATAATATCAGAACCTCTAAAGTTATATATATTTTGATTAGGATCTCCAACAACAAATAATATGCTATTTTTTCCTAAAATTTTCATCATTTGATATTGGATAATATCGATATCTTGAAATTCATCTATTAAAATATAAAGAAATTTACTTTGATAAAAATCAGATATATATTTATTTTCTTTTAATAATTTATAACTATTGATTACTAAATCATCAAAATCAAAAAGATTATTTTTTACTAAAAAATTCTGATATTCTACAAAAATATTTTGAATATAATTAAAATTTCTAATAAATTCTGTACGATTAAATAAATTTTTTTTTTCTATTTCTATATTAAATTTTTCTAATAATCCTATTTTCTTAAATATTTGATTTCTTAATAATTGAGTTTTATAGTAAGAAATAGCATTTTTTATTTTATTAACCGAAAAAAAATTTTTATCTAATTTTAATTTTTTAATTTGTTCTTTAATAATGATTTTACTTTCTTGTTCATTAATAATACTAAAATAAGAATTAAAATCTAAATTTGTTTTTTTTTCATATTTTTTTAATATTTTATTACTTAAAGAATGAAATGTTTCTACATTTAAATTAGAAAAATCTTCTTCTAAAATTTTATATAAACGTTCTTTCATTTCCTGAGCTGCATTATTAGTAAAAGTTATAGCTAAAATATTTTCTTGTCTAATTTTTAATTTTTTTAACAAAAAAATAATTTTAGCAGTTAAAGTTTTTGTTTTTCCTGTGCCTGCTCCAGCTAATACATAAATTGATTTTTTGTCTTGTTGAATTATCTTTTTTTGTTCTTCATTAAGGTTTTGTATCCATTTTAAAAACATATTTTTTTCTTAAATCCTTATTTTAATAAAAACTAATTATTTCATTTTTTTATTTTTTGAGCTATTTTAGTTAAAGATAAAAAATTTTTTACTTCTAAAGAATATTTTCCTACTAAAATACCATCTATCTCTTTTTGAAGAAGAAAAGATTCAGCATTTAAATTAGAAATAGAACCTCCATAAATTATTCTAATTTTTTTTGATATTTCATTTGAAAATAATAAACTAATTTTAATTCTAATATTTCTAACAATATTATTAATTTTTATAGGATCAGTTTTTCTTCCTGTCCCGATAGCCCAAATAGGTTCATAAGCTAAAATAATATTTGAAACATATTCTTTATTAACACTTTTTAAAATATTTTCTATTTGTTTATTTAAAAAAAATTGAGTTTCATTTTGTTCTTTTTTTTCTAAATTTTCGCCTATACAAATAATAGGATTCATTTTATGTGATAAAACTGCTAAAAGTTTTAAATTAACTATTTCATCATTTTCACTAAAATAAAGCCCTTCTTTCGCTATGACCTAACAAAACATATTGAACTCCTAAATTTTTAATATTTCTTGGTGAAACTTCTCCTGTAAAAGCACCTTTATCTTTATAAAAAACATTTTGAGCACCTATTTTTAAATTTTCACCTTCTATTTTGGTTAAAGCATCTAATAAAGTAGTTTGGGGAAAAATAATAGTTTCTATTTTTTTTTTATTTGGTAATTGATTTTGAATTTGAAAAATAAATTTTAAAGCTTCATCTTTGGATTTATTCATTTTCCAATTTCCTGCTATTATCATTTTTCTCATATCTTTTAATTGTCCTTTATAATATTTTTTCTTAATTAATATTTTTTTTTCTCATAGAGCAGTTAACAACTTTTAATATTTTAGATTTTTGAAAACTATAATTAAATAAATAATATTCTTTATTAGTTAATAAATAAAAACCATCACCCTTTGTTATATAATGTTGTTTTTTATTTAAAAATAAAATGACTTCTCCTTCTAACATAAAATAAAATTCTTCCTCTTTAGAATAATTTTCAATCATAGTTTGACCTTGTGATTCTATTTCTATTAAAAAACATTCCATCTTACAATTAATTATATTTGGAAAAATATAATAAATATTATTTTTTAATTCCTTATTATTCATTAATAAAAAATTTTCTGGTTTATTAATTATCTCTATATTAGTTTTTTCTTTGAAAAAATCTGATGCTGATATTTTAAAAATCTTTAATATATCAAATAATATTTTTATTGAAGGAGTAATTAAGTTATTTTCTATTTGAGAAATATAACCACTAGTAACTTTAACTTTTTCAGCCATTTCGCATTGAGTCATTTTATTATTAAGTCTTAAAATTCTAATTTTTAATCCTATGTTCACTTTGTTTTCCTTTTTTTGTATAATTTTTATTTTTTTCAAATATTAATATGAAAAAAATATTTTTTGTTAATACTAATTATTATTTTAAAAAGAAGTAAAATTTTTGATATAAATAAATATTCATTTTTAACTTTTGTTTTTTTTTTATTTGTTTTTTTTTAGTATTTCTTTTTAATTCTTTTTTTTCTTTTAAAAATTTAAACCAATTTAATAATCTATAAAACAAAAAAGAAAATTTTTTTTCCAATAATAAAAAATTTATATTTTTATAATTTTGTTGTTGAATAATATTTTTTTGTTTTAAATATTTTTTATAGTTTTTTAAATATTTTTTTTGATAATAAGTAAAAATCGATAATACTTTATCTTTTTCTTTTTGTTTTATTTTTGAATTAATTTTTTTTTTTTTAGATTCTAAAAAAATAGTTTTTTTATATATCTTTTCTTTTTTATTTAAAATTAATAATAAATTATTTTTATTATGTTTATATTTTTCTTTTATTTTTTTTATTTCAGATAAAAAAATATTTTTATTTATTTCTTGCGCTTCTTTTAAATTTAACTGAAGTAAAAACATTTTTTCTTTCATTTCTTTTAATTGATTTTCGGTTTGAAGAGTTAAATGAAACAAACTCTTATTTAATTCTATTGCTTTATGTTTAATTTCAAAAATGATATTTTCTTTTTTAAAAAAATATATATCTTCAATAATTTCATTACATAAATAAGATATACAACTTATTTTTTGTGTATATTCTAAAAAATTTTTTCTTTTATATTTTTCTTTATTTTGAAAAAATTTTTTTTGATATTTATGAAAATTTTTATATTCTAAATTTAATTTAGGATAAAATGTTTCCATATTCTTACAAAGATCAAACCAATAATTTAAAATTTTTCTATAATAAAGAAATAACCAAATTTTTTTTCCAAATCTTTTTTTATTTTTTAATTTTTCTATTTTATTTAAATATAAAAATATTTTTTTTTGAAAAAAATTATTTTTTTGTAATTTTTTATTTTGTTCTGTTTTTAATTTACTAATTTTATTATAATAATCTATATTATCTTTTTTTTTTTGAATATTTAATTTTAAAGACTCTTTTTTTAAAACAATATAAAAACTTTCATATTTTTTCATTTTATTTTCTATTAAAAATAGAATATTATCTTGATTTAAATTAAAATAAGATTTATTTTTTTGTATAATGTTTCTTAATAAAAATATATTTTTTTCATAATATTCTAATAAATGATTATTCATATTAATTTTTTTTTGTAAATTTATCTTTTTTAAACTATATAATTTTTTCACCCATAAATAATAATTATCAAATTGTTTATCTTTTAATTTATCAATAAAAAGCTGATATAGTTCATTAATAAATGAAAATTTTTTCAAAAAAAATTGATCTTCTTCTTTATAATTAAAATTTAAAAAATATGAACTTAATTTTAATTTAATATCTTTAAATAAACTTTGATCTTTTTTTTTTATATTATTCATATATTCAGAAAATAAATTCAAATCATTTAAATTTTTTTGATAATTTTCAAAATATTGTTCTACTAAATATTTAAATTGAACTTTAATTAATTTTTCTCTTTTTAAAAAATCATATTTATTTTGTTCACAAATAATAATTTGTTTTTGAATTTGACTTTCTTGATTATTTTTTAAATATATCTTCTGATTTTTTAATTCTTTAATTTTTTCATTTTTTTTAATAATATTTTCAAAATAAAAAGATTTTAAGTTTATTTTTTCTATTTTTATTTGCATTTTTAAAAGACATTTTTTTTTTTCATGTTTATTATTTAAAAATAACATTTTTTTTTGATATTTTAAATTTTCTATTTTTAATTTTTCTAAAATTTCTGATTTTTGAAATAAGAACAGTATTGAACTTTTGGATTGATCTTCTTCCGAATTCAACTCTATAATGCTATATTTTCTATCTATTTCTATTAATCTAAATTCAAGTTCTATGTCATTCAATTGTTGTAACAGAATATTTTTAAATATATTTTTTTCTTGATTTTGAAAAGAAATATTAGTTTCAATTTGTGCTTGTTTCATTTGTATTATTTTTTTTTTTTCAATGGAAATCAAATTTATTTTTTGATTATAAAAATATTTTAAAAATATATATTTTTTACGCCAAAAATATTTTTTTTTAAAATTCGAAAATTCAATTTGTATTTTTTTTTTTATAAAATTTTTATAGTTATAATAATTTTTTTTGTTAACTTGCTTAAAATTAAAAAATATTCTTAATTTTTCTTGAATAAATAAATTATTTTGTTCCTTTTCTAAATCTTGTTTTTGTTTATTAAATTCTTCTTGTTGTTGAATTAAAATTTTATTATGATAATTTAAATCATTTTCTAAATGATTATTAATATTCTTAATATACAAGTTTAAAAGATCTTCTTCTTTTTTATCTTGTTGTATTTGTTGAATTATATCTTCATATTTATTATCAATAATTACTATTTTTTCTTTATAATTCAGTTTTAATTTTCTTATTTTTTCATTTAATAAAACTGATTTTTGATAAAAAAAATTTTTTATTTTTTCTTTTTTTTCACTAATTTTATTTGAAACTTCTTTATTTTGATTTACAAAAATCTTTTCTTGTTGTTCTTGTTCTAAAACAGATTTTTTTCCTAAAATTAATATTTTTTTTAAATAATTTTCAAAATCTTCATCTATTTTTTGAATTATGCTTTTAAATTCCAAATATGTTTTGTTTTTTTTATAGAAATCATTATGAAATGAACTATAAGTTATATCTTTCTTAGTAGATATAATATCTTCTTTATTAATAATTTTTTTTTGTTTTTTAGATATTTGTTGAAGTTTTTTTTTAATATTTTTAATATTTTCTTGATATTCATCATTAATTTTTTGAATTTGTTCAATAATATCTTTTTGAAATTGAATATTTATTTTTGGATTTTGTATTTCTACTAAAAAATTAATCTTTTTCTTATCAAAATCTTCAAAAAAATCATTTTCTAAAATTTTTTGTTCTAATTGTTTTATTTCAAAAATAAAATTTTTTAAATATATTCTTTCTTTATTTTCTTCATTTTGAATATTTAAAAACATTTTTATAAAACCTCGCGAAATAAAACAAATAAATTTGTTTTTTTAATATTTTATATATTTTTAATATATATTATTTTTTATACCTATTCATTATACCATACACAAATAATAGTAAACTAATAGGATACAAAAGATTTTTTTGTTTATGATGGATATTTTTTTATTAAAAAAGAATTTTTTTATTATTGTAGTAGAGATAATTTGATTACTATATAATAATACTAAGATTGTTGAAATTAATTAATAAAATTAATTAAGGAGCATTATAATATTATGTATCATTATTTTATAGGAATCATAACGGAAATACAAAAAGATCATATTATTTTAGAAAACAATAATATCGGTTATATTATTCAATTCTACCATCCACATAATATTTTTGTTTTAAATCAAAAAATAAAAATATTTCTTTATTTTTATGTTAGAGAAAATATAAATTGTTTATATGGTTTTATTAATTTAGACATGTTAAAACTTTTTAAAAAATTGATAAGTATACCTAGTATAGGTCCTAAAAGTGCCATTATGATAACAAATACAGATTTTGTAAAACAAATTAAACAAACTTTAAAAAATAATGATTTATCTGAATTATTAAAATTCCCAGGTATTGGTAAAAAAACAGCTCAACAAATTCTTTTTCATTTCAGAGATAATTATTTTTCATTAGATGAAAAAAATACATCAGTTTCAAAAAAAGAAGACCTTAAAGAAGCATTAAATAATTTAGGTTTTTTAAACAAAGAAATTGAATCTATAACTAATAAAATAAATTTTAATCAAAACTTAGAAAATATAATAAAAGAGGCATTAGTTTTTTTAACTAAAAAATAAATAATAATTTTAAAAGTTGGGAAAATATGGAAATAATTGATAAAATTTCAAAAAATATTAAAGATGAACCATTTTTACGACCTCAAACATTAAAAGAATACATAGGTCAAGAAAATATTAAAAATATTTTAAATGTTTATTTAAAAGCAGCTAAAAAAAGAAATGAATCTTTAGATCACGTATTATTTTATGGCCCTCCGGGTTTAGGAAAAACTACTTTAGCTAAAATAATTTCTAATGAATTAAAAGTTAATTTTAAAACTGTAAATGGTTCGAATTTAGACAAAATAGGAGATTTAGCAGCTATTCTAAGTAGTTTACAAGTAGGTGATGTATTATTTATTGACGAAATACACAGTATTCCTAAAAATGTAGAAGAAGTATTATATATCGCTATGGAAGATTATATGTTAAATATTATTATTGGTAAAAATGACGAAAAAAGAAATATTCAAATTGATTTACCACCTTTTTCTCTTATAGGAGCTACTACTAAATTCGGTCATATTTCTTTTCCTTTGAGAGATCGTTTTGGTCTTGTTTTGAAACTGGACTATTATAATGAAAAAGAATTAGAACTTATTTTAAAAAGATCATCTTTAGTTTACGGTAATAAAACAGAAGAAAAAGCTTTAAAAGAATTAGCTAAAAGAAGCAGAGGAACTCCTAGAATAGCTAATCGTCTATTAAGAAGAGTAAGAGATTTTGCAGAAATTTATTCTAATAAAATTATTAATTACACAATTACTATGAAAACTTTAGAACAATTACAAATTGATTGTAATGGATTAAATGCTATAGATTATACTTATTTAGAAAATTTAGTTCAAAAATTTAATTGTGGTCCTGTAGGTATTAAAAATATTGCTGCTACAATAGGTGAAGAAATATTAACTATTGAAGAAGTTTATGAACCTTTTTTAATAAAAAAAGGTTATATCAAAAGAACTTCAAGAGGCAGAATAGCTACTCTTGCAGCTATAAATTTATTTAAAAAAAAATCCAAAAATATATAAAAAATTAATAATATTTAATATTCTCATAATCATAAAAATAAAAAAACAATATAAAATGTTATAATAAATAATAAGAGAAAAAAAAGAAAAATAAATAATCATTAAATAATTTTGTTAAAATAAAATTATTATATTTTATTATTATAAATATTTCTGTTATTTTTTAACTTATGATTATTATTTATTTTTTTATATAAACTTAAATAATATTAATCGATAAAATCAAAATTATTTAATTTTTTATTTTAATTATATTAAAAAAAATATATAAAATAAACAAAAAAAAAATTATAGAGATTTTTTGTGTAAAACTAAATCCTATTTTTATTATTGATACGCAAAAAAAATAACTATTCATTTTTAAGAAAAAAAGATAAATTATGAATGATTTTAAAATTGACTTCAAAGTAGCAATTGTGGGACGTCCTAATGTTGGAAAATCTAGTTTATTCAATAGAATAATAGAAAAAAGATTATCTATAATTTGCAAAAAATCAGGCACAACTAAAGATAGAATTTATGCTCAAGCATTATGGCTAAATAAAAAATTTATAGCAATAGATACTGGAGGAATTACATTTGATAATATTTCTTTAAAAAAAGAAATCAAGAAACAAACTGAATTTGCAATTAATGAATCAAATTTAATTGTATTTGTTACAGATGGCAAAACTAAGTTAGTTCAAGAAGATATGGAAATAGCAAAATTATTGCATAAAAGTAAAAAAAACATTATTTTAGCAGTAAATAAAATAGATAATCAACAATTATTAGAAAATACATATGATTTTTATTCTTTAGGTTTTAAAAATATAATAGCTATAAGTGTTCAACATGCTATCGGTATAGGAAACATTTTAGATAAAATTATCTCTTTTAAAAATATTAAAAATAAAATATCTCAAAATAATAATAAAAAAGAAGAAGAAATAAAATTTTGTTTAATAGGAAAACCTAATGTAGGAAAATCAACATTTAAAAATGCTTTATTATCAAAAAAAAGAATGATTGTTGAAAATAAAGCAGGTACAACAACAGATGTTGTTAGTACTTTTTTTAAAAAAAAAGATAAAATATATAATATAATTGATACTCCAGGTTTTAAAAAAAAAGGAAAAATCAGCGAAATACAGGAAAAATATAGTTTTTTAAGAACTATAGAAATTGTAGAAAAAAGTGATATTGTTTGTTTTTTATTAGATATTAGCCAACAAATAACAGATCAAGATAAAAATATTTCTTCTTTAATATTAAAATATAATAAAGCTTGCATAATTATTGGTAATAAATGGGATTTAATTAATTCTCAAAAAGAAAACATAAAATTCATGGAAGAAAATATAAGAGAAAAATTTTCTTTTTTTAAACATATTCCTATTATCTTTTTATCTTCTCAAAATAAAAAAAGAATTCATTTATTTTTACCATTGATAGATGAAATATTTAATAATTATAAAAGTTTTACTTCTGCCAAAACACTTAATAATATTTTATATGAATCAATACAAATAAATCCTCCTCCTTTTTATAAAAACGGCAAAGCAAAATTCTTTTTTTTAAAACAAATTAAAAATAAACCTCCAGAATTTTTATGTTTAGTAAATGATCCAAAATTTATTCATTTTTCTTACGAAAGATTTCTAAAAAATCAGTTAAGACAAAATTTAAAACTAAAAGGGGTATCTTTTAAAATTATATTTAAAAAAAAAGAAGGTAAAACATCATTATGACAAAAATTACTATTATTGGTGGAGGCGCTTGGGGAGCTACTTTAGGACAAGTACTAACAGATAACCAAAATGAAATATTGATTTATGATATTAATGAAAAATATATAGAAAAAATTAACAATCAAAAACATCCTATTTTTAACCTACCACTTTATAACATTAAAGTTTCTAATAATTTAGAAAAAGCTATAAATTTTTCAAATATCATAATTATTTGTATTCCTGCACAAAAAATTAGAAATTTATTAAAAAAAATAAATAAAATTATAAAAAAACCAAAAAATTTTATTAATGTTTCTAAAGGTATTGAAATAATTAATAATAAAATAATATATAAAATACTACAAGAAGAAATTAAAAAAAATAAAATAAAAAATTATGCTTGCCTTTTGGGACCTTCTCATGCTGAAGAAGTTATTTTAAGAAAAAAAACTTTTTTAACTACTGCTTCTTATAACAAAAATTTTGCTAAAAAAGTTTGTTCTTTATTTAATAATGAATACTTTCAAGTTAATACATCTTTAGATGTAATAGGTTGTGAAATTTGTAGTGCTTTTAAAAATGCTTTAGCTTTAATTAGTGGTATTTTAGATAATGAACTCTTTGATAAAAATGCAAAAGCAGCTTTTATTACCTTCGGTATTAAAGAAATGCAAAAAATTTTGTTATTATTTAAAACTAATCCAGATACATCAATAAATTTAGCTGGTTTAGGAGATTTAATAGTTACTGCTTTTAATAATAATTCTCGTAATTATAAAGCAGGAAGACAAATTAGTTTAGGTAAAACATTAAAGGAAATTTATAAAAATAATAATCAAGTAATCGAAGGAATAGATAATTTAAAAGTTTTTTATAAATTATCCAAAATAAAAAATATTGAATTACCAATTATTCATAGTAGTTTTCAAGTAATTTTTAAAAAAAAACCAATAAAAAAAATAATAAATACAATATTTAACAAAATAAAATTTTATTAAAAAAACATTTTATTTTGTTAAAAACACTATTTTATGTTAAAATTTTACTAGATTTAAAATAAAAAAGGAGTTTAAAGAATAATGACAAAATTAAAATTAATTAGTAAAATATCAGAAATTTCAAATATTTCTAAAAAAGAAGCAAATGATTTTTTTAATACTTTAAATAACGTTATAATAGATGCTTTAAAAAATCAAGAAAAAGTTTTTGTACCTGGTTTAGGAATTATTCAATTAAGAGATAGAAAAGAAAGAAAATGCAAAGTACCTAAAATAAATAGAATTGTTAATGTTCCTGCGCATATTACTCCTGTTTTTAAAATGAATAAAAAGTTTAAGTCAATTTTTAAATCATTTTATAAAAATTAAAAAAATTTAAATATACAAAAATATTTATAAAAAATATTATTTTCAATTTATTAAAAAAATTTTTTAAGGATTTGGTGTAAAAAAAATGGCTTGGGATAATGATACTTATCTTATCGGTGAAAGAGTCAAGATAGAAAATGAAAAAGAAATAGGTGTTGTTACTCGTATTGATTTTGAAAATGGTTTAATATATGTTTTATTTAAAAGATTGAGAGAAGAAATTTATAATTATCCTCAAGTTTTAGAAAATAATACTCTTAAACCTTTAATATCTAAAAAAAACAAAAACAGTTAAATATTAAAATTTCTTAAAAAAATGACTGTTTTTGTTTTTTTTCGTAAATAAAAAAAAATATATAGATTAATATATAATATAGATTAAATAAAAGGAAAAATAATAAATGAGTAATTTAATTAAATTAATTTGTGTAGAATGCAAAAGAGAAAATTATCATACTAAAAAAAACAAAAAAAAAAATTCTCAAGCTTTAGAGTTTAAAAAATATTGTCGCTTTTTAAGAAAACATACTATTCATAAAGAAAAAAAATAATTTTTCAAAAAATAAAAAAATATATTAAAAAAAATTTAATATTTATAATCATGCGTTTAGTATAAAATATTTTCGGCCCCGTAGCCAAGTGGAATAAGGCATAGCTCTGCAAAAGCTTGATCAACGGTTCAAATCCGTTCGGGGCCTCCAATAAATTAAAATATTTTTTTAAAAAAATATTTAGTTTAAAAAAACTTTTTAATTTATTTCAGAATATCTTTTTAACAAATTAAATTAAATTTTAAAGTAAAAATTTAATTTAATTTGTTAGTGAATCTTTTTATTTCAAAATTATTTTTTAGAAACATAAATAAAAAAATATCTAAATAATAGGTAATAAATTAAAATATAATGATAAAAATAAATTATTCAAAAAAAGAAAAATTTTTGTTTATATTATTATTGTTTATATTTTTATTTTTTATAATTTTACAAATATTTTATGATTTGAACATCCTAAATTTTAAAAAAAAAATTCAAAAGATAATAAATAAAAAAAAAAATTTTGTACATTATGAAAAAAAAGAAGAAAAAAAAGTAGTAATAAAAAATAAAATCCCTAAACCAGAAATTTTTCCAATAGATCAAACATGGATAGAAAATAATAATAATCAAAATATTATTATGATTAAAAAAAAATGGATTTTTTATGGTTTAAATGGTATAAATTTTTATAAAGAAAAAATAATTAAAAATAAAAATAAAATAGATAAATTAAAAAAAATTATAGATATAGAAGAAAAAAATAAAAACGTAGAAAAAATAGAAAAAATAAAAAATCAAATAGAATTTATAGGGTTAAAAACTTATGGAACATCTTTTTATGACTATATAAATAAAAAATATTTACCTAAAAAAATAATAAATTTCTATCCTTTTGATAATTTAATAGAATTAGAAAAAATTCAACAAGAACCAAAAAAATTTAATAATTGCATATATGATACATTTGACCAATGGAATAATTGGGATAATAAAATTATATTTGAAAAATCTGAAGAATCTTTATTATTTAATTATTTAACAATTATGCAAGAAAAAAAAGATGGAAAAAATATTTTAATTTTAGAATATACAGGTCCCAAAGAAATATTAGAAGAAGAATTAATGGATTATTATTTGGGAAAAATTAAATTATCAATTATTCAAAATGAAAGTAATAAAGATTTAAATATTGAATATAAATGTCATTTTAATCCTTTTTTCAACACACTAAGTATATATAAAGAAAAGTTTAATTATAAAAATAAAATAAGCTAAAATTTATTATTTCAATTTTAGCTTATTTTAATATATTATTATCATTTCATTATATATTTAAATAAAAATAAACTCTTAAGTTAGATATAACTAAGAGTTTATTATTTTTAAAACTATTTTTTTAGAATTTTATTCTAAAACTTTATATATTATGCATGATATCTGTGTGTTTTTGAAACTGTTTTTTTGAATATACTATTTTTTTGGTAAGTTTCACTAACTGGTTGCGGTGCTTCTTTATGATAATTAATATTGAAATCATCTCGTGATGATGTTTTTGGATTAATTATTTTTTTTTGACTACTTGAATCAACAACAAAAGTAGATGGTGAAACAACATTTTTATGAGATTTTGACTCGCTTGAAGGTAATAAATTTTTGCTCATATCCTGAACTTGACTAAAAATTTTTTTAGCTGTGTCCAAATTAGAATTAACATTTTGTACTAAACCACTCAAAGCACCATCTTGTTTTTGTTCAGAAGAAGGAACCTCTGTTTGAGAATTATGACTATATTGAGTATTCAAAATAGATGATTCTGGAATATGTTCGTTATTAGTAATAATTTCTTCTTCTAAAGAATCTAATGATGATTGTTCTCCTTCAGAAAAATCAGCTCCTACTAAATCAGTATTCAAAAAAATAATTATGGAAAAAATAACTGTTAAAATAACAATAACAGATAAAATAATAGTTTTTTTTTTAAAAGTAAAATTAGCAAACAAATTTATAAATCTCCGAAATCTTTTTTATATGGGTTTAATTTTTTTATTTTTTTAACATTTTATATTTTAAGTTAAATTATTTAATTAAAAATGAATGATTTATTATTTAAATGATTTTTAAGTAATTATGTAAAATAAGGTAAAAATAATTTCATTCAATACTATTATATATTATTATTATCAAAAATTAATGAAAAAATTTAAATAAAATAAATATTATAATATTTATTTTGAAAAAAATTTTTTATCTAAAAACTATAAAATTCTTAAACAATTGATAATAACTACAATAGTACTCGATTCATGTAAAATACCAGCATATTGAAATGGAATTGTAATAAAAAAATTTATAATAGACAGCATAATAATAATAAAAACAGAAAAAAAAATATTTTGTTTGATAATTGTTTTTAATCTTAAAGATAACTGATGAGTATATAATATTTTGATTAAATTATTTTGAATTAAAACAATATCAGAAAGTTCAATAACAATATCACTGCCTTCTTGAAGAGTAATAGAAACATCTGCATTAACTAAAGCTAAAGAATCATTAACTCCATCACCTACCATAGCAACAACATCATATTTTTTTTTAATTTGTTTTATATAATTCAATTTATCTTCAGGCAAACAATTAGAAAAACACAAATCTAATCCTAAAGAAGAATTAATTGTTTTAGCTACTTTTTCATTATCACCTGTTAACATTATAGTTTTGATTTTTTTTTCTTTAAAATAATTAATCATTTCTAAAGAATAATTTCTAATTTGATCAAATAAAGAAATAACCATTATAACTTTTTCATTATGACTAAAATAAATAACTGTATTTCCTTCTGTCAATAACAATTTAGTTTTTTCTTTTATTTGTTCAGAAACAAAATAAAAATTATTACTTGTATTAGTAAAATGATTATATTTAGCTATTTTATATTTATTTTTTCCACTAACAGATTCAATACCTATACCAATTAAATTAGAAATATTTATATTTATATTTTTAAAAGATTTTATTTTTTTTTGACAATATTTTTTTATTGCAAAAGCTATAGGATGATTAGTTTTCTTTTCCATTTCAAATAAAATATTTAAATAATTTAACTGTTGTTCTTTGTTTATATTAAAATTAGGATCAAAAAAAATTTCTTTAACAAAAGGTTTGCCTTGGGTTAATGTTCCTGTTTTATCAAAAGCAATAGCTTTAATATTTGAAAAAAAATCTAAAGACTTACCGCTTTTTAATAAAATACCTTTTTTAGCTAAATTAGAAACAGCAGCAAAAGTGGCAGGAATATCAGCAACTGCTAAAGCGCAAGGAGAAGCAACAGTTAAAAAAACCATCATTTTTTTAAAAATATTTTTAAATTGAAAATATTCTAAAATTGGATCTTCTAAAATTGGATTATAATAAAAAATTTTATTTATTGTAAAAGTAATTAATAAAACTAATAAAACCAAAATAATAACAATTTTTACATATATAGGCTCTATTTTTTTAATCAAAACGGCTTTATCAGAAACATTTTCCTTTATTTTATAGCTTATTTTAAGTATCTTGTTAAAAATTGATTCATCAACTATTTTAGTTATTTCGATTATCAAATTATTACTTAAATTTATACTACTTCCGAAAACTATATCACCATCTTGTTTTTCTATAGGTAAACTTTCACCAGTTATATTAGATTCATTTATAGAAGATAAACCTGAAACAATTATTCCATCAGAAGGTATTTGATCACCATTTAAAACAATTACTTTATCTCCAACCTTTAATTCTTTGGCTTCAATTAAACTAAAATTACCATTTTTATCTAATAATCTAGCTTGATTAGGAACAATTTTAAAAAGATTTTTAATTTCTTTGTAACTTTTATTTTCAATATATTCTTCTAAAAAATTAGCTCCGGAAAAAATTATAATCAATAAATTTGCTTCATTAAATTCTCTTAAATATATAGCTCCTAAAGCTCCTAAAGTCATTAAAACATGAATATTAGGAGTAAATTTTTTATTTTTTTTTGTATTATAATAAGTAAGTATAAAACCTTCAGAAATAATATGGTAACCTGAAAGTAATAAAATAACAATTGTAACAGAAAATTTAAGTAATACAAGAGTATCTTGATTTATTATTATTTTTTTAGTAATTTTTTCCATAAAAGTTAAAGGAACAAAAAATAAAAAATAAAATAAAATACCACAAAAAAAAAGAAAAATATATTTTCGCTCATTCGTTTTATTTGGATTCAATACATATTCTCCTCATTAATAAATATTTAGTTTTGTTTTTAAGTAACGATAATAATTTTTTTATTTTCTATTTATCAGTTTCTTCTTTTTTTTCTATATTAACTTCTTCATCTAAATTAAAATTTTTTTCTATATTTATTTTTTCATCTGAATTAAAATTTTTTTCTATATTTACTTTTTCATCTGAATTAAAATTTTTTTCTATATTTACTTTTTCATCTGAATTAAAATTTCTTTCTATATAAACATTTTCTTCAATGTTAACTTCTTTTTTTAATAAATCTTTAGTTTCTATTTTATCTTTTAATCTTTTTAACATTTCATAAAAATGATTTTTTATTTTTTCTTCAATAATTTTTCTAGTTTCACGATTAATTGGATGCGCTATATCTAAAAAATTTTCTCTTTTATTCCTAATATTTTCTGAATTATTATTCAAATCTTTTTTTTCTTCTGTTTTTTGAAACTTCCTGATACTAGGCATAGCAATAAAAATCCCCTTATCTCCTTGAATAATTTTTATATTATGCACTACAAAAGCATTAAAAAATGTTATAGAAGAGATACCTTTCAATCTATTTTGACTTTTATTTTGTTTTCTAATTTTTACTGAAGTAATTTCTATATTTTGATCTACACAATTATTATCTAATTTAACTTCAATTTTATCTTCTCCTCTTTCTAACATTTCTTGATAACATTTCTTAATTTCTTCAGATATCATTTTACGAGTTTCACGATTAATTGGATGCGCTATATCTAAAAAATTTAAAAAATTTCTTTGTTTCGAAATATGTTCTATATTTATAGTTTCTTCTTTTTTTTGCTTAGGAATATGTTCTATATTTATAGTTTCTTCTTTTTTTTGCTTAGGGAATATGTTCTATATTTATAGTTTCTTCTTGTCTAAACTTTTTTTTAACACTTGGCATTCCTATAAAAATACCCTTTTCATTTTCTAAAATTTTAATATTATGCACCACAAAAGAATTATTAAAAGTTATCGAAGCAATACCTTTAAATAACTTATTAAAGAACCTACCTTGTCTTTCCTTATGTTTCTTTATTCGAATGTAGGTAATTTTCATTTATAGCTCCCCCATCTTTTTTCTATTTTTATATAAAATTAAAAAATTATATCCACGATATCTACAAATTATTTTAACATATTATTCATAAATATAGTTTTATTTATGACTTTTTAGAAATTTATTTATCTAATCCTTGTTTTAAAATAATTTGTTTATTAAAAAAATTAAAAAATAAAGCTGATATTTCTTTAAATTTTAAAATACTTATTTGTTCAGCTCGAATATTAAAAGGAATTTGATATTTTTTAAAAAAAAGAAAAATTTGAGATTTAGATAAAGAAAAAAAACAACTTAAATTATTAATCATTTGTTTCCTTTTTTGTTTAAAAGAAGCTTTTAAAAACACATAAAATTCTTTTTTAATGAATTCTTTTTCTTCATCTTTTAATAACAATTTTTCAAATTTTAAAACGATACCATCCACCTTAGGTTTTGGAAAAAACATAGTATTTTTAACATTACGAATTTTAGTTATTTTAGTTAAAGATTGTAAAAAAATACTTAAAAAAGAACTAAATTTTCCTTTTTTTTCTTGAGATAAAATACGTAAACCCAATTCTTTTTGAATTAAAAAAGTAAAAGTTTTCACTTTTTCTAAAAATAAAATTTTAAATATTAAAGAAGAAAAAATATGATAAGGCAAATTACCAATAATATTTAAATCCTCTTCTGCGAAAAAATAATAAAAATCTTTTTCTAAATTACGTTTTAAAACATCATCATAAATAATATGAATATTATTATAATTATTAAATTCTAAAAAAATTTTTAAAGATGTATCAATTTCATAAGTTAAAACTTTTTTTGCTTCTTTAGCAATTAAACGAGTAAAAATACCTTTGCCAGCACCAATTTCTACAACATTTTTATTTTTTAAATTTGCTTCTTTCAAAATGATTTTTAATAAATTCATATTATTTAAAAAATTTTGACCATATTTTTTTTTAAATAAATGTTTTGATTTCATAATATAGCATATACTATTCTATTTAATAATAAAATATTCAATTAACTTTATTTTTTCTATAAAAAAATTTTAAGTATTTTTTATCATTTTTTATTAAACAATTAATAAAAAAAGATTTTTCACTTAACTTTTGAATTTTTTTTTGATTTTTTTCTGAAACAGAAATAAAAATATGTTCTCCTATATTTTTTCTATTTTCATAATAAGTATTTTGAAAAAATTCTTTTTCTTCTGTATAATATTGTCTTTCATCATCATTCTTATAAAAACTTAAAATTTTATTTTTTTGGTTTAATAAATCACTTTTATCAATAAAAAGCCAAATATTACGATTTAAAAAATCTTGACATAAACTAGATAAAATTAAATCTTTTTCTTGTTTAAAATGAAAAATTAAACTATTAACATAAAAATCATCTATTTCTAAATAATAATTTATATTATTTTGGTTATTTATAAATTTTTTCAAAATAAACATAATTTCTTCGAATTTAAAAATATAGTTTACTTTTAATAAATACTGAATTCTTTTAAAAATTTTCTCTAAAATAATAGAATATCCTATAACTTTAGGATGATAATAAACCTGATGGTACATATGATAACGACTTATTAAATAATTTTCAATTGAAGAAATACCATTTTGTTTAAAAACAACTTTACTTTTTTTTATATCTATAATTCTTAATAATCTATCTGTATCAATATAGCCATAACTAACTCCTGCAAAAAAAGCATCTCTTTTTAAATAATCTAAACGATCAAAATCTAATTGACTAGACAAAAGTTGTTCTATTAACTTAAATTTACTTTTTTTCTTAATGATAGCAGATACATCGTACTTAAATTGTTTATCAATTTGATTTAATATCGAAACTATTTCAGGATGAGAATTTATAATTTGAGCACTTTTTTCTTCATGTATAGTATGAAAAATATTTTCAAAAATATGAGAATAAGCACTATGTCCTATATCGTGTAATAAAGAAGAAGTTAAAAGTAACAATTTTTCTCTTAAATTTATCTTATTATGTAAAAAAAAAGAATTAGTTTCTAAAAACTTTCTTGCTAATTCATAAACTCCTAAACTATGAGTAAAACGTGAATGTTCAGCACCATGATAAACAATACTAACACATCCTAACTGTTTTATTCTTCTAAGTCTTTGCATAACACTAGTATCAATTATTTTTTTTAAAAAAACATAATTAAAATAAATATAACCATAAATCGGATCTCTAAAAACTTCTGGTTTCAAAAATTTTTCTAATTTTTTATTATTTTCTAATTTAAGAAAATTAGTAATCATTTAATTAATACAATATCTCTTTCTTATTATCATTTTTTCATTTATCTTCCCAATTTTACTATAAAGAAAAAATTAATAAAATTTAAAAAAAGAAAATAATTAAAAATATTTAATATTTATAAACATAAATTATACAAATAATTTAATAAAATAAATATTTTTAAAAAAATTTAAAAAATAAAATCTTAATCAATTAAAATTGGATCATATATCAATTCTACTAAATCTCCATTTTTAAGCAAAAAAGCACTACCATCATCAGTATCTAAATGACATTCTAAAACAAAATTCTTATCTACTCGACATAAAATTTTTCCTAAAATTCCTGATTTAATGCCTTTAATTTTAATATTAACTATTTGTTTATCTTTAATATTAAATTTATTAGCATCTTCAATACTAAGATGTATATGTCTATCTGAAATAATTACTCCTTCTGATATTTCTACTTGACCTTTAGGTCCAATTAAGATAGCTTTACCAGAATTTTTAATATTTCCTGAACTTCGAATAGGTGCTTTAAAATTATATCTCAAATTATCACTCTGACTTATTTCTATTTGATCAAAATTTCTTACTGGTCCTAAAACACGTACTCCAGATAAAATTTTACCTTCAAAATTCGAAATATTTATTTTTTCTTCAGCAGCAAACTGACCTGTTTGAGATAATCTTTTAAATAATTTTAACTCATAATTTTTACAACCAAATAAAATATCTAAAGTAGCTTGAGTTAAATGAACATGTCTTCCTGATATTCCTACAGGAATTTTTTTATTAACTAACATAATTATAATTAAAATATCTCCTTTTAACAATATAATAAAATAGATAAAAATATTTTCTATTTTAAATTTTAAGTCAATTTTACTTTTAAAATAAAATATAATTACTAAAATATAGTATTTTGTTGATCTTTTTTAAATGTTGAATATAAAATAGTATATAATAACTAGTATGTATGATTTATAATATTTTTATCATTTTCAATAAAATTATAATTAAAATTAAACAAAAAATAATAAAAATAATATCTTCTTCAAAATTTTTAATAATACTAAAAAAATTTAGTATATTTATAAATTGTTATTTATAATTTTACATATTTATTTTTTAAATTTTCAAAAAATAACTAATAACTATATCATATCATTGTAATTATATATGAAAACAAAAAAAAACAGAATATATTTTGAGAATAATATAATAATAGTAAAATTTATAAAAATTAAATTATATAAACTTTAATAAAAATAAAAAAATTAAAATATATTTAATTATAAAAAAGGAGGCAAAAATAAAAATTACTATGAAAGTAGGAATAATAGGTCTTCCGAATGTTGGAAAATCAACTTTATTTAATGTTTTAACAAAATCTAAAGTGCTTGAAGCTAATTATCCATTTGCAACTATTAATCCTAATAAAGGGACTGTTTTAGTGCCTGACAAGAGATTTGAAAAATTAGCAAATATTTTTCAATCAAAAAAAATAATTCCAACACAAATAGAATTTTTAGATATTGCTGGCTTAGTCGAAAATGCTTCAAAAGGATACGGATTAGGAAATCAGTTTTTAGGCCATATTCGAGATGTAGATGCTATTTGTCATGTCATAAGATGTTTTGAAAATCCACAAATTATCAATATTATGGAAAAAGTTGATCCTTTAAAAGAAATTGAAATTATAGAAACAGAACTAATATTATCAGATCTAGAACAAATAGAAAAACGTATTCAAAAAATAAATAAAAATCAAAAAAATTTAAAAGAAATACAAATTTTAGAAAAAATAAAAAAAAATATTTTTCAAGAAAAAATATTATCAAAACAAAAATTAAATTCAGAAGAAATAAAAATAATTAAAAATTTTAATTTTATTTCATTAAAACCTAAAATATATATAGGTAATTTTCAAGAACAAGATTTAAATAATCTATCAAAGAATGTTTTCTTTCAAAAAATGAATACTTATAGCGAAGAAAAAAAAATAAATTTTGTTCCAATATGCGCTTCATTAGAAAAAAAAAAACTTAATTTAAATAAAAAAGAAACAGAAGAAATAATCAATATTTATAAATCAACAAAAAATATACTACAAGAAATTATCAAAAAAAGTTATGAAATTTTAAATCTAAAAACTTATTTTACCGCAGGGCCGAAAGAAATTAAAGCATGGTCATTTTTAACAGGAATGACAGCGCCCGAATGTGCTGGATTAATACACACGGATTTTCAAACTGGTTTTATTAAAGCAGAAGTTTTTAATTACGAAGATTTAATAAAATATCAAAATTTAACAAATTTAAAAAAAAAAGGTAAATTAAGATTAGAAGGAAAAAAATATTTAGTAAAAGACGGAGATATAATTACTTTTTTTTTTAATGTTTAAATTTTTATTTTTTTAAATATAAAAAAATAAATTTGTTTACAATTTATTTTATTAGGAGAAAATTTTATAATGTCGAATAATAATTTCAAAAAAACTTTATTAATGCCGTGCACTGATTTTCCAATGAAAGCTAATTTAAGTCAAAAAGAAATTGAAATAGAATTATTTTGGAAAAATATAAATTTATATCAAAAAAATTTAAATAAAAATAAAAAAAATAATTTATTCTTATTACATGATGGACCTCCTTATGCAAATGGAAATATTCATATAGGTCACGCTTTAAATAAAATTTTAAAAGATTTTATTTTAAGATTTAAAACAATGCAAGGATTTTATACACCATTCATTCCAGGGTGGGATACACATGGATTACCAATAGAAATTGGTGTTTTAAAAAAAAAAACAAATAATAAAATTATTAATAAAGAAAATTTTATAAAAAGTTGCCAAGAATTTGCTTTAAATTTTGTAGAAAAACAAAAAAAAAGCTTCCAAAGACTAGGAATTTTAGGCGATTGGGAAAATTCTTATTTAACTTTAAATAAAGATTTTATATCAAATCAAATTCGTATTTTTGGAAAAATAGTAGAAAAAAAATTAATTTTCAAAGATTTAAAAAATGTTTACTGGTCTCCTTTTTTAAATTCTGTTTTAGCAGAATCAGAAATAGAATATAAAAATTGTTCATCTTTTTCTATTTTTATAACTTTTAAAATAATAAGTAAAAATTTTTTTGAAAATTCAAAACTTTTAGTTTGGACAACTACTCCATGGACTTTACCTGCTAATGTAGCTATTTGTGTAAATCCTGAAAAAGAATATTATTTAATTTCAACTTTAAAAGATAAATATATTATAGGGAAAAATCTTTTAGATAAATTAAAAGAAAAATTTAAATGGAAAGAAATAAAAATTATTAAAACTTTTAAAGGTTACCTATTAGAAAATATAATTTATGAAAATACTTTATTTAATAAAAAAGGCAAAATTATTTTAGATAAATTTGTTTCTGATCAAGAAGGAACTGGTTTAGTTCATATTGCCCCAGGACACGGTGAAGAAGATTTCTTAGTTGGTAAAAAAAATAATCTTCCGATACTATGTAGTGTTAATAAAAATGGTTTAATGACAGAAATATCAGGTATTTATCAAGGTATTTTTTATGAAAAAGCTAACAAACGAATTATAGAAGATCTCTATAAAAACAAATTAATTTTAAAATCTGAAACAATAATCCATTCATATCCACACGATGAAAGAATTAAAAAACCTGTTATTTGTTTAGTTATTCCACAATGGTTTTTAAATATTGACAAAATTAAAGATAATTTATTAGAAAAAATTAAAAAAATTGAATGGATACCTGAATGGGGACAAGTTAAAATGAATAATATGATAAAAGATAGAAAATATTGGGTTATTAGTAGACAAAGAACTTGGGGAGTCCCTATACCTATTTTTTATACTGAAAATAATGAACCTATTCTAGATTCTTATGTCATTAACCATATAGCTGATTTATTTCAAAAACATGGAATAGATATTTGGTATAAATGGGATGTTAAAAATCTTTTACCTTTAAATTATAAAAACAAACAAAGTCCTAATAACCTTTTTTACAAAGAAACAGATATTATAGATGTATGGTTTGACTCTGGAACATCTTATAGCATACTTCAAAAATTTTCATCTAGTTTTGTCTCTTCTGAAATATGTTTAGAAGGAGCTGATCAATATAGAGGATGGTTTAATTCTTCTTTAATAACTTCTACAGCTGCTTTTAATAAAAAACCATATAAAAAAATTATTACTCATGGATTTGTTTTAGATGGTTCAGGTCAAAAAATGAGCAAATCACTAAATAATGTTGTTGATCCTTTGGATATTATAAAAACAAAAGGCGCAGATATTTTAAGATTATGGGTTGCAAGTATCAATTATAATATAGACGTAAGATTAGATTCTTTAATTTTAAAACAAATAGAAGAAAAATATAGAAAAATAAGGAATATTTTACGTTTTATGTTAGGAAATTTAAATAATTTTAATCCTAAAACTAATTATATAATATTAGAAAAAAGAACAAATTTTGATAAAATTTTTATTGTAGAATTTTATAAAATTATAATTAATATTATTGAATTATATGAAAAATATAACTTTGAAAAAATAACAAGTTTATTATATTCTTTTATAACTAACAAAATTAGTTCTTTTTATTTAGATTTTATTAAGGATATTTTATATATCGAAAAAGAAAATAATTTCGAAAGAAGAATAATACAATCTAATATATATGATATGCTTATAAATTTATTAAAAATACTAACACCTATTATTCCACACACTACCTCAGAAGCATATAAATCAATGAATTTTTTAGATAAAAAAGAAGATATTTATCTTGAATCAATACCTAAAAAAGAAACAATGAATAATATCATTAGTATTTTTAAAGAAAAATACAACCAAATTAAAAATAGTTATGAACTATTTTTTAAATTAAGAGTTATTATACTTAAAAAAATAGAAGAAGCTAGACAAAAAAAAATTATTAATAAATCTTTAGATATAAAATTAATCTTAGATTTACCCAAAGAATATATTCAAGTTTTGAATGACTTAGAAATAAAACAAAAACTTTCTCAAATATTAATTGTTTCACAAATAGAAGTAAGAAAATCTAAAAAACTAAAAATAAAAATAATTAAAGCAATAGGTCATGAATGTCCGAGATGTTGGAATATTATCGCAGAAAAAAAAATAGATGTCTTATGTAATCGTTGTAATTTAGTTTTAAAAGAATAAATTATAACAAAATATAAAAATAAAAGGAAAATAATTAAAAATATATTATGGATAAACAAAAAAAATTTTTTTTAAATAAAAAAATAATTAATTTAAAAATTATTTTAATGGGAATATTTTTTAGTTTTATATATATTTTATCTGATGCGCTTTTTGTAAGTGGTAATTATGATATAAAAATTTACACTACAGGAATTCATGGAATAGGCGATGCTATTGCTAAAATTTTAAAAGAAATAAGCAATAAAGATTTTTTTTTAAATTTTCCTTATTTATTTAAATTAACTCAAAAAAGTTCTTTTAATGGAATTTTTGCTGGAATATTTTATGGTGTAGTTAATATACTATTATTTATTTTCATTGCTTTTCCTAAACTTGATTATAAATTTTCTATTAATTCTCTTATAAATAGTATTTTTTTATTTTTATTTATTATAATTTTAGCAAAACAAATAAATGGAGAATACGGTTATTTAAAAAAAATGCAAAATTGTTTTGGTTTATTTAAACCTAACGGAGGTTTTATAATTTCATTTATAAGAATTATTTTAACTTCTATAATAGCCGGTATTGCCCATGGATTTTCTATTAAAATAGGAAGTTCTACAGGAGGTACAGATATAATTGCTAAATATTTAGCTAATTACAAAAAAAAAGATATATCAATATATATTACGATATCAAATTTTTTAATTTGTTTAATAGCTGTTATTGTTTTATTTTTATTTAATCAAGAATTTGAATGGAAATCACTTATTTTATCTTTAATAAAAATATTTATAACTGGATATTTAATATATTTAATAGTAAAAAAAAAAGTAAATACAAATACAAAAAAAGATATAAAAACGTAAAATATTTGAATTAAAAAAAGAAATAAAAAAAAATTAAAATGAAGTCTATTTTAAAAAAATTTGAATTTTATTTAACTAATGAACTACTCTTATCTTTTAACACAATTTTATCTTATTTGAACGATATAAAACAATATTTAAATTTTATAACAAAAAATTTAAAACTTGAATATTTAAATCAAATAAATCAAAATCATATTTCCTTATTTTTAACTTATATTAAAAATAATTTAAATATAACTAGCAAAACTTTAGCTAGAAAAATAATTGTTATTAAAAAATTTCATTATTTTTTAATTTTAGAAAAACAAACTAAAAATAATGTAGCTTTAACTTTAAAAACTCCTAAAATAAATAAAAATTTACCTTCTGTATTATCATTAGAAGAAGTTTTTTTATTTCTGAAAAAAACAAATACTGATAATTCATTATTAGAATTAAGAAATAAAGCTATTTTTGAATTAATGTATGGTTCAGGATTAAGAATAACTGAACTTTTAAATTTAACTTTAAATGATTTAAATCTAAAATCTTTTTATATAAATATTATAGGTAAAGGATCTAAAGAAAGAATAGTTCCTATTACTAAACATTCTTCTTCTGCATTAAAATATTATTTAAAAAAAATTCGTCCTTTTTTATTAAATAAAAAAAAAGAAAATTTTTATGTTTTTTTAAATAAGAAAGGAGAACGTTTATCTAGACAAGGTTGTTATAAAATTTTCAAACAAAAATTAAAATTAGCCAATCTAAAAAGAAACTATTCTCCTCATACTCTTAGGCACTCTTTTGCTACGCATCTTTTAGAAAATGGAATAGATTTAAGAACTTTACAAAGTATTTTAGGACATGAAGATATTGCGACAACTCAAATATATACTCATATTAATCAAAAATATTTAAGAAAAATATATTTGAAATATCATCCTAGATCTATAAAAAAAAATAAGAATAAAAAAAAAGGAGAGCAATTTCCATTTTGAAAATATATCCTTTAAATTTATTTTTTTATAAACAAATTTTTTTTAAAGAACGTAAAAAAAAAATTTTACAAAAATTTTGTGAAAAAAATAAATATTGTTTTATAACATACAAAATAGAAAAAAATAATTATAATAGTACAATTAAAAATATAAAACAAGAATTATATACTAAATCTCTTTTTTTTAATAAAAAAGTGATTTTTATCGAAAATATTTCTTTTTTATTTACATCTAATAAATATAAAAATAATATAGATATTTCTTTTTTATTTAATTATTTTCAAAATACTCGTTCAGATATTTTTATTTACTTAATAGAAGAAAAAGATATTTTTCCTGTTAACATCAAAAAAATAATTTTCCAAAATTTTATAATTCAAACTAAAATTTCTATTAATAAAACAGAATTAATATCTTATATATATAAAATTTTTCAAAAAGATAATTTCATTATTAAATCTAAAATAATTTATAAAATTATTGAAAAAACTTATGGAGATTTAATGTTACTACATCAAGAAATTGAAAAAATTAAAATTTATTATTATAATAAAGACAATAAAATAATTGATGACGAAAATATAATTGATGAATTAATTTATTCTGAAGATAGAAAAATTTTTTTATTAATTAATTCTATGCTTCAAAAAAATAAAATAATAGAAAATTTTTTATTGTTTAAAAATTTAGCAAATGATAAAAAAAATATTTTTATAATTATAAATCAAATTTTAAAAAAATTAAAAAATTTTATTATTATAAAAAAAATTAAAAAAGAAAAAAAAAGAGAAAAAATAATTTCTCTTTTAAAATGTTCTCATAATGAATTAGATTTTTTAATTCAAGAAGCCAAGAATTTAGATATAGAAAAAATTAACAATTTATTTATATTTTTTTCAGAATTATTATTTCAAATAAAAAAAGAAAATTTATTATCCCGAATAAAATTAGAAATGTTTTTTATTAAAGAAATATTTGGAAAAAATATTCTTTAAAATTATAATATTTTTTTTTTCCCCTTTTCTAATTATATTCCAATAAAAAGTTGTTGTGTCTATAACTGTAGAAGAAATGCCAGAAGATACATGATTTTTGTTATTATCATAATAAATATAATCAACTTTATTTTGATACTTTTTCTTAATTTCTTGATAATTATTTAAAGGAGGTTCTCCGCTTTGATTAATAGAAGTAGTTCTTAAAGGACCTTCTTTTTTTAAAATTTTTAAAGCTAATGGATGATTAGGCATTCTAATGCCTATTTTTTTTTCTTTTTTATATAAATCACAAGATAATCGAACATGAACAATTAAAGTTACAGAACCAGGCCAAAAATAATGAATTTTTTTTTTAATTTCATTATCTAAAAATACTATTTTTTCAATTTGTTGTAAAGAAAAAAATAAAATAGAAATAGGTTTATTAAAATCTCTTTTTTTAATTTGATAAATTTTTTTTAAATTATATTTATCATCAATTCTAACACCTATACCATAAACTGTATCTGTAGGAAAAATAATAATTTTTTTTTGATTAACTTTCACTTTTTTTAAAATTCCGTTTTTAATTTTTTTTTATTAAACTCTTCAATTAAAGGTTCAATAACTAAATTAATTTTTCCCTCCATAAAAAGATCTAATTTATAAAAAATCAAGTTAAACCTATGATCTATAATCTTATTTTGAGAATAATTATAAGTTCTTATCTTTTCGCTTCTTTCTCCTTTTCCGAATATCTTTTTTCTTATAATATTTTGTTCTTTATGTTGATAATTAGAAATTTGATAATATATTCTATTTTTTAATAATTGAAAAGCTTTTTCTTTGTTTTGATGTTGACTTTTAGCAATTTGGCAAGCTACGCTAATTTTAGTTGGTATATGTGTCAATCTAACTGCAGATTTCGTAGTATTAACAGACTGTCCGCCTGGACCGCTAGCATTAAAAGTATCTATTCTAATATCTGACCAATTCAATTCTAAATCTATCTTTTTTTGTTCAGGAATAACTAATATTTTCACTGTAGAAGTATGTATTCTTCCTTGTTTTTCTGTTGAAGGTACCCTTTGAACTCTATGTATTCCAGATTCATATTTCAAAAAAGAATAACTTTTTGGTCCATAAATAATTACTTCTACAGAAGAAATACCATTATTCAAACCATTATTAAAATTAATTATTTCTGTTTTCCAATTTTTACTTTCTGCATATTTCATATAAGTACGGAATAAGTCAGCAACAAACAGATGAGATTCATTACCTCCAGCCGCACCTTTAATTTCCATGATAGTTCCTTGATGTTCTTCTTCTTCTTTATGAAAAATTTTTTTTTTTAATTCGCAAACAGTTTGTTGAATTTTATTTTCTAATTTTTTTTCTTCTTCTTTAGCTAAAGTTATTATTTCATTATATTCTTTATCTTTTTTTCGACTTTGAATCAAAATATTTTTTATTTTTTCCAAATCTGAATTTAATTTATTATATTTATTATAAATAAACATAATTTTTTCCAAATAATTTATTTTTTTCAGAAAATTAATATCTCTTAAATTTTCAGAATTGTCTAAAATTTTTTTTTGTAAATATAAATATTTTTTTTTTAAAATTTCTAATTCTTCAAACATACTTAATATATCTTTTCTCTTTCAAAAAAATATTAATAAAAAACAACTAAATTTCTTTATCTAATTCTATTTCATAAAAAAGTAAACAATCTAAATCAAAATTAAATGTTTTTGTACTTGTAGCACCGTGCCTATTTTTAGCAATAATTAATTCAGTATAACCCTTCATATCATTATCTATATCATTTTTAAATTTACTATAATAACTTTTTCTGTATAAAAACATTACTATATCAGCATCTTGTTCGATACTGCCTGAATCTCTTAAATCAGATAAAATAGGTCTTTTATCTTCTCTTTTTTCCACTTCTCTTGATAATTGAGATAAAGCGATAACCGGAACTTTAAGTTCTCTTGCCATTTGTTTCAAACTTTTAGAAATATCCGATACTTCTTCTTGTCTATTAAAAAAATTAAAATTAGATTTATGTGGTTTACGAATTAATTGTAAATAATCCACAATAACTATATCTAATTTATTTTGATTTTTTAATTGTCTACATTGTGATATAATTTCCAAAATATTTACAGTAGTAGTATCATCAAAATAAATATTTAAAGTTTCTAACTGATAAATAGAAGCATTTAACACATTAATTTGTTTTTCACTTAAAATTCCTAACTGAATATTTTTATGAGGTATTTCGCTTATAGAACTTAAAATCCTTGTACCTAATTGTTCATTAGACATCTCTAAACTAAAAATAGCTACAGAGGCTTTTGAATTTTTATTTTTTTGAGCAATATTAATAGCTAAATTTGTCATAAAACTACTTTTTCCCATAGATGGACGAGCTGCTAAAATAATTAATTCTTCCGGTTTAAAACCTAAAGTAATTTCATCTAGATTTTGATAACCACTACTTAAACCTATAATATTATGCTCCCTACGAATATTAATAGTTTTTTCTTTAATTTCTTTCAACAAATTATTAATTCTTATAAAATTACTATTTTTTTTTCTTTGAGAAATTTTAAAAATTTTTTCTTCAGCAATATTCAAAAAACTTTGTGAATCTATTTCTTTATTATTAATTCCATCATAAACAATAGTAGAAGCTGCATTAATAACTTCTCTCTTTAAAGAAGCTTCTAACAAAAATTCAATATAATTATCTAAATGATAAATAGAAGGAAATAAACTTCCTAATTTGATTAAATATTCTTTACCGCCTTCAATATTTTTTTTTTTATCTTCTAATAAAATATAAACAGAATAATAATCAATTTCCTTTCTTTGGAAATACAGTTCTTTCATCGTCATATAAATATATTGATGATCTATATTAAAAAAATCATTAATCTCTAATCGATTGATTACATTAATTATTTGTTTCGAATCTAAAAAAATAATACCTAAAACAGCTTGTTCAGCATCTAGATAATAAGGTAATTTAAGATTTTTATGCATTTTTTAATCTTTTTTTTCCTTTATTTCTGTTTTAATAATGTTCATAATAAAAAAAGCAGTTATATCTTTATCTAAAAAAACATTAACTTTATATTGTCCCAAAGATAAAGAATCAATTTCATTATCTAATGAAATTTTCTTACTATTAATGAAAATATTATATTTTTCATAAAAAACTTCAACAATTTGATTTAAAGTAATTTTACCATAAATCTTACCCTGAGGTCCTACTTTGACTTTGATATCAATTTCTTTATTATCAATATCTTTTTTTAATTGTCTTAATAAAACAATATGTTTTTTTCGTTCTTCTTCTTGTTTTTTTTGTTTTTCTTGTAAATTTTTAATATTCTCTTTATTAGCGTAAATAGCTTTTTTTTCTCTAATTAAAAAATTACCATAACCATTATTCACTTCAATAATATCATTTTTGTGTCCTTTATTTTTAATATCTTGTAATAAAATCACTTTCATATTTTTAAAACCTTCTTTATATTCTGTAAAAATTATATTTTTTAACTTTTTATAAACTTCTTCAATATTGTCACTTTCTATTTGAGTCGCAGCACTATTGATATGTCCTCCACCACCCATTTGTTCCATAATAATTTGGACATTGCATTCGTTATAAGAACGAGCGCTAATACCGATTAAATTATCTTGTAATTTTCCAATAGTAAAAGAAGCATCGATATTCTTAATATTTAAAATATTTTCTGAAACAGTTGATAAAAAAGATCTACTTTTATAAATTTTATTACTTTTTGTAATTGCGTATTTTTCCATATAAATTTCTACTTGAGAAATTAATTCATTCATTTCTAAAATTTTTTGAAATTCTTGTCTTAACCAAAATTTAACTTTTGTTCCATCAGCTCCATGAGCAATTAACTGAGAAGCAGCATCTAAAGTTCTAGAACTTGTGCGATATATAAAATAATTAGTATCTATAACCATTCCTCCATACATAATGCTAGCTTCCAAAGGAGTAATATCTATTTTTTTATTAAGAAAATAAATTAATTCTATCAACATTTCTGTTGTTGAAGAAGATGAAGAATCTATATAAGAAAATAAAGTATTTTCAATAATTTCTTCGCTAGATCTATGATGATCAATAATAATAATGTTAGAGGTTAAATTTAATAAAGATGGACTATGAACTATATCTTTACTTTGAGTATCTAAAATGACTAATAAAGATTTTTCATTAATCATTTTTTCTGCTGTTTTAGTCATAATAATTTGTTTAGATAATTTTTTTTCTTTTTTTAAAATATCTTGAAAAATAAACTTAAAATTTGGTTCTATTTTATCTTCATCTAAAATTAAATAATGATCATAATTATTATTAATAGATAAAGCTATTTTATAAAAAGCAATCATTGAACCTAAAGAATCTAAATCAGGAAAAATATGACCCATAATAAAACAATTATTATTTTTAGTTAAAAAATCTTTTATAATTTCAGCATTTACTCTAACAGAAACTTTAGATTCTTTACTTAAAGAAATTTGTGTAGCACCAAAATATTGAATTTTTTGATTTTCTATATCAATAACTGCTTGATCGCCGCCTCTTTTTTGAGCTAATTCAATTGCGCTTTGAGCATAATAAGCTAATTGGTTGTAAGGTAAATTATAACAAGCAATTCCCATAGAAAGAGTTATTTTTAACTTATATTTATTCGAAATATTACGAATATTTTTCAAAATAAAAAATCTTTCTTCTATCATTTTTTCTAATTGTTGTCTATTTAATAAAAGTAAAAATCTATCATCTGAAAATTGTTTTAAATAACCTTCGTATACATCATTAAAATCACATAAAGCACTAAAATATTCTACTTTTATTTGTGATTGTTCTGAAAGATCACAATTTTTTAAAGAATTTTCAAAATTATCGAAAGATAAAAAAATTAGTGCAGAAGTTTTTTTATTATAAAGATTTTTAATCTTTTCTCTTTCAGTAACGTTAAAAAGATAAAAAACATTAAATTCTTTTTTATATATGCAATCAAAACTTTCTAAACCTAAATTTAAAATAGTTTGTTTTTTATTAGTTTCTAAAAGATTAAAAATCTCCATATTAAATTCATGCAATGGTTTATTTATAACATCTACAAAATTAAAAATTTTTTTAGCATAATTATTAATCCATTGAATCTCTTGTGAAATAGAATCAATAACAATAATACCTATAGGTAATTCATTAAAAACTTCTTCACCTATATCATTTACATAATAAGAAAGTTTAGACCATAAATTCAATCTATTTTTTAATCTAATAATTTCAAAATGACTTTTAAAATTAAAATAAATACAAATTATTATGAATAAAAGAATAATTTTACCAACAATACTAACAAACAAAAATAAAAAATTTTTTTTTAATTCTTCTAATAATGAATGATCAGGATTTTGAATAATTTCTTTTATCCAATTAATATCAAAATATATAGTTTGAACAATAAAACAAAAGAAAATTAAAAAAAATACTATATATTTATTTTTTTTTGTTTTAAATATTTTTAACATATTTTTGATATAACTCGTTTTCTTTTTATTATTTGAATAAATTCTTCAAATTATTAGAAATTTATTTGAAAAAATAAAAAAATAAACAAGATAGATATTAATAAAATATTTCTTGTTTATTAATTAACTGCTGAACCACAAAAAGGTATCAAAGCCATAATTCTAGCCCTTTTAATTTCTTTGGATAAAATTCTTTGCCATTTAGCAGAAGTACCTGTTGTTCTACTAGATAAGATTCTGCCTCTATTTGTAATAAATTTATTCAATAATTCTACATCTTTAAAATCAATATAAGTAAAATTATTTTGTGTAAAAAAACATACTTTTTTACGTTTTTTAAAATATTTTTTTCCTTGTTTCATATTTTCCTAAAACCTTTTTTAAATTTTTCAAAAAATATAACCTTTTAAAAAGGCATTCCATCTTCTTCTTCGATACTGATATCTTCCTCTAAATCCATTTCTTTTTCAATATCTCTATTTTGAATCTGTTCTTTATTTTGGCTTTGAAAATCATAATTTTTTTTATTATCATTATTATGAAAATCACGATTATCATCCTTAATAATATTTTTTTTTGATTCTAAAAAACGAACTAAACTACAAGTAATTTCAGTAATAGATTGCTTCTGATTATGTTCATTTTCAAAAGAATTAATACGAATACTTCCTTCTATCCCTAATAAAGCACCTTTAGAAATATATTTAACTAAATTTTCAGCTTGTTTACGCCATACAACACAACGAATAAAGTCAGTTTCTTTTTCACCTGAAGAATTAGAAAAATTTCTATCAACAGCTAAACTAAAACGAACTAAAGGGATATCACCATTTACAAAGCGTAATTCTGGATCTTTAGTTATCCTGCCTACTAGAATGACTTTGTTTATCATATTTTTTCCCCTCTCTATTAATTAAAATAAAACGAATTATTTCTTCTTTAATATTCGCGATATGATTAAATTCTTCAATATGTTTTTCATTAGCTTCAACCAATAATGTGTTATAAAAGCCTTTTTCAAATTTTTGAATTGGATAAGCAAGTGTCTTTAATTTTGCATCTTCAAAATTAAAAATTTTTCCTTTATTCAAAAAAATATCTTTAATAATATTATTAATATTTTTTATATTTTCATCATTTAATGTAGGATTTAAAATATACATTATTTCGTATCTCTTCATTTAATTTTTAAAAGCTCCTTTTAACTATACCTTTTTTATAAAAAAAATAAAAAATGTCCAATATATAAAAAAATCTATATCTTTCCAACGCAATCAAGCTAAGATTATTATAACAAATAAAAAAAAAAATATCAATCTTATTATTTGTCTTAAAAAAACAATTATATTTTTTTCAATTTTAATAAATATTTATAGATAATTAATATTAATTAAAATTTTAATTATATTATTTTAATCCTATCTTCAATTTTATCTCTTTAATTTTTTCTTCAGCTATAATTCTGACTTTTTTAGCATTTTTTTCTAAAATATCTTTTAAAATAATATTTTTTTTAAGAATAAAAAATTTTTTTTGAAGATCAGAAATTTTTTTCAAAACTAATTCAGAAACTTTTTCTTTTAAAAAAACATAAGAACTATTAAAAAAATAATTTTCTGTTTTTTTAATAGACCATTCTTTGAAACAAGAATATATAACAATAAGATTACTTATTCCTGGTTTATTATCTGGATCATATTTGATTTTATTTTCAGAATCAGTTTTAGATCTCATAATTTTTTTTTTTATATTTTCTAACTTTTCTAAAATAAAAATACAACCTCTATCTTCACTATATTCAATATCTATAGTTTGACTCTTGCTCATTTTTTTAGTAGGATCTACCAAAGATTTAATTGTATGTCCTAACTTTATAAATTCAGGTACAATAAAAGTTTTTCCATACAATTGATTAAAACGTATTGCTAAATTACGTGTTAACTCTAAATGTTGTTTTTGATCTTTTCCTACAGGAACAATATCTATATCATAAAGTAAAATGTCTGATGCCATCAAAATAGGATAAGTCAAAAAAGAAGTTCTAATATTTTTAGAAAAATTTTTTTTTTGATAATCTTTAAATTGATTCATTCTTTTTAATTCTCCTAAATAGGTATTACATTCTAATATATAGTTTAAATAAGTATTTTGATAAATATCAGATTGAGCAAATAAAAAAAAATTTTGAATATCTAATCCTGAAGCTAGATATAAAAAAGCTATACTTTCAATTCTTTTTTTTAATAAAATAGGATCTTGAAAACTCGTTAAAGCATGAAGATCTGCAATAAAAATATAAAATTCATATTCTTTAAAATATTTTTTTTGAAAAATAACTAAAGGTTTAATAATTCCTAAATAATTACCTAAAGTTAAATCACCTGTAGGTTTAATTCCTGTTAATAATCTTTTTTTTCTCAACATAAATTTAAAATTCACCTTTTAATAATCTAATCTTTTTATTTTTTTATAAAAAAATGATTATATTTATTTTTCTAATAAAACAATGATAAAAATAAAAACAAAATAGAAAATTTTAAAAAAATATTAATTTAGCTTCTTTATTAAAATTAAAGAAAATTTAATTCAAAAAAAAATTATAATAATTGTATCGAATAAAAAAAAATAGATATACAAAATAAAAAACAAATAAAAAAGAATTTAAAAAAATTAAAATATTCCTAATTCTTTTAAATTAAGTAAAAAAATAAAAAAATTTTAAAATAAACTAATAATAAATAAATTCTTTTTAAATTGGAAAATTAAAAATTTAATTTATTTTTTTAAAATAAAAAATAAAAAATCACTTTTATTCTATACCAAAAAATAATAATAAATATATGTCATCGACAAAAAAAATAATAAAAAAA
The DNA here is from genome assembly GCF_003263355.1 of Candidatus Phytoplasma oryzae. Taxonomy (GTDB): domain Bacteria; phylum Bacillota_I; class Bacilli_A; order Acholeplasmatales; family Acholeplasmataceae; genus Phytoplasma; species Phytoplasma oryzae_B. The sequence continues at coordinate 66,285 of NZ_JHUK01000001.1, forward strand.
ATTAAAAAACAAAAAAATAATATTTATATTTATTTTTTTATTTCTCCCAAAAACTAAAAAATATTAAAACAAATAAAATAATTTGATTAGTAAAATAATACCAAATATTTTTTAATATAATAATAACAATAGAAAATTAATCTTTTTTTAAATTTAATAAAAAAATATCCCCCAAAAAATTAATTACATACAATTAAAATAATAAAAATAAAATAAAATTTAATTTTATTTAAATTTAAAAATAAATTAATTTTTTCATTTTAATTAATAAACGAATATACATAATTTTATAAATAAAAAAATAATTATTTATACATATTAAAAACTATTTATTTAAAAAAGGTAAAATTAAATAAAAAAGAGTTTGTTCTTCATTACTGGATAAAATAAAAGATTGATTAGGATCATGAAAAGAAAAAATAATTTCTTTTGTAGGAAAAATTTTTATAATTTCTTCTAAATACTTTATATTAAAAACTATAGATATATCTTCTAAAAAAGAACTTTCTAATATTTCAATAATTTCTAATGCATTACCTATCTCTTCACTATTTGAAGAAATTTCAATAATTTTATTGTTAAAATTAGTTTTAAATTTAACTATATTATCGATAATACTTCCTTCTTTTGGCAAAAATAAAGATACTCTTTCAAAAATTTTTATCAATTTTTCTTTATTTAACTTAAAAAAATAAACAAATTTTTTTTCTTCAATATTAGGTAATTGAGGATATTTTCCTTCTAAAAGAGAAGTTTGGAAAGTTAGTGAATTAGTATATAAAAAAAATCTTTGTTTATTTATAGAAAATTTTAAAAATTTTTCTTTCTCAAATTCTAAAAGTTTTATCAACTCTTCCAAACTTTTATTAGGTAAAATAACATTAAAATCATCATAATCAAAACTTAAATTAATTTTCTTTTGACTTAAACGAAAAGAATCAGTAGATGAAGCTAATAAAAAAGGTTTTTTATAAACTAAATTAACTCCAGTTAAAATAATATTTCTCTGTTTATCCTTTGAAGTAGTAACGTTAATTTCTTTAATTAACTTCTTAAAAAGATTAATTTCTATTTTGCAAAAATTATTAAAATCTAAATTAAAATCGATAAAAGGAAAATCATCTAAATAAATCATTTTTAATTTATATTCTGAAAATAAAGTTTGAATTACTAAAAAATTATTTTCCATAGAAGCTATTTTTAATATTTTGCAATCAATTTTTTTTATAATATCAATAAAATATTTTCCAGATACAATCGCAAGACCTTCTTTTTTAATTTTTAAACTTTCATCTTCTATCCTTATTTTAACAGCTATATTCATATTACTAACTTCTAAAAATAAAAAGTTTTTTTTAGTATATAACTTAATAGAATAATAAATTGGAAAAAAAGTTTTTTGAGGAAGTATTTTTTGAATTTGCATTAAATAATTCAAAAAAAAATCCTTTTTTATTTCAAAATTCATATTTTTTTAATTTCTTTAATAATTATTTATTTTTTTTAAAATAATATCTATTGATTTTTTTAAATCATCATTATTTTTAATTTCTCTTTCTATTTTTTTAAAAGCTTTTAAAATAGTAGAATATTTTCTATTTAGAAAAAAACTAATTTTTCGAAAAGATATATTATGACAACTTTTCATTAAATAAATAAAAATATGTCGAGGCAAAGTATATTTATTATGTCTTTTCTTATTTTTTAAATCATCAGAACTAATATTATAAAATTCACTTATTGTTTTTTTGATTTTATCTAGAACAAATTTATCTTTGGATATTATATTTTTATTTTTTAATATCGGATTAAGAGATTCTATAGTATTTTTTAGATTAATTTCTAAATTATAAATTTGAGAATAATTTAAAATTCTTAATAAAGCTCCTTCCATTTCTCTTATATTATCACAAAAATGATAAGAAATAAATTCTAAAATTTCTTTTTTAAATTTATTTTCTTGATTTTTTAATGATAAAATTTTTTTTTTTAAAATGTCTAAACAATGTTTAGAATCAGGTTTTTTAATATCCACTATTAATCCTGCTTCAAAACGATTAGTTAATCTTTCCATAATATTATTTAATTCTGAAACAGATTTATCACTAGTTATTACTATTTGTTTTTTATTTAACTTAAGAAAATCAAAAAGTTTAAAAAATTCAACTTGAGTTCTCTTAGCTTCTGACATCATTTGTATATCATCAACCAATAAAATATCTATATTTCGATATTTATTTTTAAAATATTCTATTTTTTCACTTCTTAATTGATTAGTAAATTCTTCAACAAAAATATCTGCTTTAACATATAAAATTTTTTTATGAGGTTTTTTTTTAAAAATATAATTCCCAATAGAATGCAAAAGATGTGTTTTTCCTAAACCAACAGAACCAAAAATATACAATGGATTTATTTTAACATCTTCTTCTAATTCAGCAATTTTCTTAGCCATTTTAAAAGCAAAAAGATTACTTTCTCCCTCTACGAAATTATCGAAACTATAATAAGGATCCAAATTAAAATTATTAAAAGAATTAAAATCTAATATTTTTTCATATTTTTCTTTTTCATGTTGAATATTGCATTTTTTTTCTAAATCTTTCAATTCTTCATAAGTTGTAAATTTAAAAGAAATTCTTTTATTAGTATATTTTCTGGATATTTCTTCTATCTTTTTTAGATAAATATTATACATTTTTCTTTTTATAAAATCATTTTCTACTAAAATAAAAAAAATACCTTTTTCTACTTTGTATGGTTTCCCGATATTTGAAAAATTTTCTTTAAAAACTTCTTGACTATAAATAATTGATAAATTATTTAAAATATTAAACCAAATTTTTTCTTCTTCTTTTGATAATTCTTTTTTTTTCATTAAAACATACCTTTAAAAAGTATTTATATTTTAAAATTTAAAAAAATTTTTAATTCACAAAATTTTTAATTTTAAAAAATAAAAATTTAAACATTCTATTTAATCAATTAAAAAATCAACTAACTTTATAAATCAAAAAAATTAAATTTTAAAATAAAATATATAAATAAAAAAATTAAAATTGATTAAATATTTAAAATAATTTTATTTATTTATTATATTTATATCGTTATAAATTATTTCATTTTTTTTATATAGTAAAATAACTTACTTTTATTTAAAATAAAAACTTTTTATTTAATAATTTTTTATTATTTTAGAATAAAGAAAAATAGTATAATATCTAACTATTTAATAAATAAAATATACCTTTATAATACTTTTTTGAATTTTTTTTATATAAACAATAATAATTAAAAAATGAAAAAAATTAATCTTTATTATTGTAAAATTATTTTATTTAATCTTAAAAGAACAAATTAGCTAACGTATTAAAACGTTAGCTTTTAATTTTATCTATTTAATATTTTTTAATTTATGATTTTTTTCTTATACATCTTATATATGAAAACAATATTCTTCGATAGATTTTTATTTCATAAAAAATATATTATTATTTAATTTCATTATTATTAACTAAAATAAATTACTATATACCACAACTTTCACATTCGTTTATTTTTAATTTTTGAGTTCTTGTATAATAAAGAGTTTTTATACCTTTATAATGAGCATATAAATAATATCTTTGTAATTCTCTAGTTGTAATATCAGATGTAATACATAATTCAAAAGAAATACCTTGATCAATATGTTTTTGAGCCATGGCGATAACATCTATTATTTTAAATTTATCCATTTTATAAGCAGTTTCATACATAAAAGAAAATTTTTCTAAAAAAGGAGATGGAAAATAAGTTTTAGAATTGCCATAAGTTCTTTCTTCTACTAATTGTCTAATAGGTGTTAAAGAAGGGGTAGCAGACATAATATAACCTATAGAACCATTAGGTGCTATCGCTAATCTATGAGAATTATATAAACCATATTTCATAACACTTTCTTTTAATTTTAACCAATCTTTTTTTGAAGGTATATAAATATTTCTAAATATTTCTTTAACCTTAGGTAAAACTGGATAAATAGGTCCTTTATCTTCGAAATATTTTCCATTAAAGTAAGTAGATTCTTCAAACTTAAAAAACCTTTTTCCAGTTTCGATAGATTTCAAATTTGAATGAAGTAAAGAATAGTAATTAATAATATTAAAAAAAACATCTATTAATTCTAAGTCTTCTTCGCTACCAAATTTTATAATTTTTTCAGAAATAAAACCATGATGACCCATCATACCAAAACCAACACTTCTATTTAATCGATTAGCTTTAGATATAGAAGGAACGTGACTAATATTAGTTTTATTAGAAACAGAATTCATAATTTCCATAGCTGAAAATACAGTTTCTTTTATTTTATTATTTTTTATCATATTTCCCATATGTCCAGAAGATAAATTACAAGAAATATCCATACCTATCTCATCTTTATCTCTTTGATCATAAAAAGAATAATGAGAAGTTATAGTTGGTTGTAAAATTTCAGTACATAAATTAGAAAATTTAATTTTATTTGAAGAAGTATTTTTTTGATTAACGTTATCGCAAAACATTATATACGGATAACCAGATTCACCTTGAAGAAGAGCTATTAATTCTAGTAAATTTCTAGGATTTATAAATTTTTTGTTAACTTTTGGGTTTTTAACTAAAATATCATACCATTTATCCATAGAAACACTTATATCTGCGAAATTTAAACCATATTCTAAAAAAACACTATGAGGAAAAAAAATAGCCATTTTTTCATTATTTTTAGCTAGTTCAATCATTTTATTAGGTATAACAACACCTAAAGATAAAGTTTTTAATCTAAAATCTTCATCAGCATTTAATTTTTTAGAATTTAAAAAGTCTTCGATATCAGCATGAAAAACATTTAAATAAACTGCTCCTGCTCCTAATCTTTGACCCATTTGATCAGCATAACGAAAAGAATAATCTAAAAGTTTTGAAACACCTAAAACTCCTTTAGAGACATTAGATATTTCTTTTATTTTTTCGCCTTTAGCTCTTAAATTAGATAAATTTATAGAAACTCCGCCTCCAATTTTAGAAAGTTGCATAGAAAATTCTACAATACGACAAATATCATTTAAAGAATCACCAGCTTCTAATAAAAAACAAGAAACAAATTCTCCTCTTTTTTTTAAACCTGTATTTAATAAAGTTGGAGTAGAAGGTGTAAAATTTTGTTCCATTAAATTATTAATTATTTTTGTAGCTAATTTAAAATTACCAGAAGAATGATATAAAGCATTTACAACAAGTCTATCTTCATAAGTTTCAAGATATTCTTTTTTATCTCTTGTTTTTAAAGAATAATCATTATAAAATTTAAAAGCGCCTATAAAAGAAGGAAATCTAAATTTTTTTTTATAAGCTATTTTATAAATTTCTTTTATTTCAGAAAAATTATATTTTTCTAAAAATTCTTTTTCATAATAATCATTTTTTACTAAAAAATCTATTTTTTCTTCTAATTTATCAAATTTTTTTATTTTAGGAATAATTTCCTTTTTAAAATATTCTTTTAGTGCTTCTTTATCTTTTTTTATGTCTTTTATATTACCTTCTTCATCTATTATTTGATTGTTTAAAAAAATCCAAGAAGGTATTTTTTGATATTTTTCATTATTTTCTTTTTTTTCATGTTCTTTAAGCCATTTTTTTAAACTTTCAACATCTTCATTCAAACCTTTTCCTTCAAATTTTAATATTAGAGGTATTTTGAATTTTTCATTAATTAAATCTCCTGCTATAGCATAATTTTTTCCATAATTTTTATTACCAGAAACCGCTACACCAATTACATTAGAAGAATATTTTTTTAGAAAATTTTCTGTATTTTTAGTTATTTTCCCAAATCCAACTGTTTTTGTTATTAAAAAAATTTTTTCATTATTATAGTTTTTAAAGTTTTCTATATGTTCGGTATTATATCCTAATTTATTAGCAAAATCAAAAACATTTCCTTGTTCATAACCATCATAAATAATTTTCATTTATATTCACTCCATTTTAAATTAAATCTATAATAATAAAAGTAAAAAAATTAATTTATTTGTAATTTATATTTTTTTAATATTTTTTAATATGATATATATAAATTTTATTAATTCTATTTTTATATGTAATTAATTATTAACAATAATATAATAACATATTATTTATCTATTTTTTTTTTCAAAAAAACATTTTTTTGAAAACAAAAAAATATTTTATGTATTTATTTAGTTATTAATTATTATTATTAGTAACTGTTAAAAATGTGAATAACTTTACATTTTAAACCGATTTTATCGTTTAATTAAAAAAAGTTATGCATATATTTAGTAAAGTTATGCATATATTTTTTATATTTTTGTTTATAATTATTTCTTTTTTTAAAAAAAATCTTTTTTTAAAAGAAAAAACATTTTTTTGAAAACAAAAAAATATTTTATGTATTTATTTAGTTATTAATGATTATTATTAGTAACTGTTAAAAATGTGAATAACTTTACATTTTAAACCGATTTTATCGTTTAATTAAAAAAAGTTATGCATATATTTAGTAAAGTTATGCATATATTTTTTATATTTTTGTTTATAATTATTTCTTTTTTTAAAAAAAATCTTTTTTTAAAAGAAAAAATGTTTTTTTTGAAAACAAAAAAATATTTTATATATTTATTTAGTTATTAATTATTATTATTAGTAACTGGTAAAAATTTTAAAATTAAAAAAATTTTTAATAAATCAAAGGAAACGAATTTGTTAAACTAATTACTTTTTTTTTAACATTTTTTAAAATTTTTTTGTTTTGATAATTATTTAAAACTTCATCAATCAAGTAAGCTATTTTAAAAAATTCATTTTCTTTCATTCCCCTAGTAGTCATAGCAGGAGTCCCTATTCTAATGCCACTAGAATAATTTATTTTCTCTTTATCAAAAGGAATGGCGTTTTTATTAACAGTTATGTTAGCTTTATTCAAAGCATTTGATGAATTTTTACCATTTAAGTTTTTGTTTTTATGTTTTACGTCTATCATTAATAAATGATTATCAGTTCCTCCGCTAATTAATCTGTAACCCAATTTTTTAAACGTATTTTCTAAAACTTTAGCATTTTTTAATACTTGTTTTTGATAAATAATAAATTTTTTTGTCGAAGCTTCTTTAAAAGCGATTGCTTTAGCTGCTATAACATGCATCAAAGCTCCTCCTTGAATTCCTGGAAAAACACTTTTATTTATTTTTTTCATAATTTCTTCGTTATTACTTAAAATAATGCCGCCTCTTGGTCCTCTTAAAGTTTTATGTGTAGTTGAAGTTACTATATCACAATTTGCTAAAAAAGGAGAAGGATGAAGATTACAAATGATTAATCCAGCTATATGAGCTATATCTGCCATTAAATAAGCATTTACCTCGTTAGCAATTTTTCTAAATTTAAAAAAATCAATTTTTCTAGAGTAAGCAGAAGCCCCAACAATTATAAGTTTAGGTTTAATTTGATAGGCTATTTTTTTAATATTTTCATAATCAATCATTTCATTTTCCGGTGAAACACCATAACTAAATGATTTAAAAAAATAACCTGAAAAATTAAATTTTGAACCATGACTTAAATGACCACCTGCATTCAAAGACATTCCTAAAATAGAATCACCAGGTTTAAGAAGAGCTTTTAAAACAGCCATGTTAGCTTGTGATCCTGAGTGTGGTTGAACATTAGCAAATTTTACATTAAATATTTTTTTAGCTCTTTCTATAGCTATATTTTCTATTTCGTCTACGAATTCACATCCATTATAATATCTATTATTTATATAACCCTCAACATATTTATTAGTCAAAATACTTCCTTGAGCTTCTAAGATAGCTGAAGAAGTAAAATTTTCTGAAGCTATAAGTTCTAGATTATTGTTTTGTCTTTTTTTTTCTTTTTTTATTAATTTGAAAATTTCTAAATCTTTTTTTTTAATATTTTTCATTTTTTAATTTAATTAATTAATCCTTATTTATTTTTTTAGTTTTTTAATACTTTTCAAAATTATATTAAATTTTTTATAAAATAATTCAAAATAATTAGAAAATAATATTGAATTTTTTTATTTTATTTTTTATGATTAATATTTTACAATATATTAAATAAAAAGACATTTTTTATTTTTTGATTATTTTTATTTTATACTAATATTATCATAATAAAAATATTTATTAATATAATCATATTTATTTTTAATAGATTTTAAACAAATTTAAATTTAAATAAATAAAAGAAATTTAGAATTAATGGTTTGGAAAAAAAATAATATGAGAATAATACCGTATGAATTGTACAAATATACTCCAAATTTATCATTATGTGCATTAAGAAAAGAATTTGGTATGTATGATTATTGTTTAAATAATAGAATCAACAACAGAGCAATGCAACCTTTTTTAAATTTGGGTAGAAATTATTTTAATTTATCATTTATTAAGTGGGTAGAAGAAATGAAAAAAAGAAATCATTATATAAATAATTTTCATTTGTTCTATTCAGCAAATAATACATATAATGAAATTAATACAGATTTTTTTTTAATTTTAGAATGTTGTATACAATGGGAAATAAAATGTTTTGTGCCATATAAAAGTAGTTTTTCTTGGTATAAAATTGCTAAAGAAAATTTAATATCAAGTCATTTTTCATTTTTGATTAATAATTTCAATTTAAAAATTTATAAAATTTTATTAATTTGGTATAAAAGTGAATTTATGAAAATAAATAAAAATGGTTTTTTTAAACCAAAAAAATTAAACATGTTACAAGTGATAGAATATTTTGATAAAAGTTTAAGATAAAAAAATATTATTTTACTTTATATTTTTTTAAACTATTAAATTATATTTATTTTTTTATATCAATTTTTATTTTATTATATTTCTTAGATGATATTCAATAAATAGTTAATTATAAAAAAATTTAATTAAAATAACTATTTTAAATTTTTTTATCATTTTTAATTTACAAATAAAAAAAAATAGATATTATGGTATAGATATATATTATTATTTAGATAATTATGATATATAGAATATTTTTTATATAAAAAAAGAGAAAGAGGTTATTAAAAAAAATGTCTAATATTAAAAAAATTTTGGCACGTGAAGTTTTAGATTCTAGAGGAAATCCTACCGTTGAAGTAGATGTATATACTGAATCTCAACATTACGGAAAAGCTATAATTCCTTCTGGTGCTTCTACTGGAGAATACGAAGCAGTAGAATTAAGAGATAATGATTCAAAAAGGTTTTTAGGCAAAGGAGTTTTGAATGCTGTTAAAAATGTTAATGAAATTATTCAACCAGTTTTAAAAGGTTTTTCAGTTTTAAAACAGTCAAAAATCGATGATATTTTGATTAATTTAGATAATACTCCTAATAAATCTAAATTAGGAGCGAATGCTATATTAGGTGTTTCATTAGCCTGCGCCAGAGCATCAGCTTCTTATTTAAATTTAGAATTATATCAATATATAAGTAATTTAATTAAAATTAAACCTAAAAAAATGCCTGTTCCTATGATAAACATTATTAACGGAGGAGTTCATGCATCTAACAATATTGATTTTCAAGAGTTTATGATTTTACCAGTAAAAGCTAATAGTTTTAAAGAAGCTTTACGTTATGGAACAGAAATATTTCATTATTTAGGTAAAGTTTTAAAAAAAAGAGGTTTACCTACTACAGTAGGAGATGAAGGAGGATATGCTCCCAATTTAAATTCTAACGAAGAAGCTTTAAAAATAATTTTAGAAGCTATTAATGAAGCTGGTTTTATTCCTGGAACAGATATTTTTTTAGGAATGGATGTTGCTGCATCAACTTTTTATGATAAAAGCATTAGTAAGTATATTTTATCTTCTGAAAATCATAAATCTTTTACAAGTGCAGAATTAGTAGATTATTATGAAAAAATTATTAATAAATATCATATTATTTCAATTGAAGATGGAATGGATGAAAATGATTTCGAAGGATGGAAAATTTTAACCGAAAGGTTAGGAAAAAAAATACAATTAGTGGGAGATGATTTATTTGTTACAAATCCTAAAAAATTAATTTATGGTATTAAAAACAAAATAGCTAATTCTATTTTAATTAAGTTAAACCAAATAGGAACATTAACAGAAACTTTAGAAACTATTCAAATAGCTCAAAAACATTCTTATACTTCTATTATTTCTCATAGAAGCGGTGAAACAGAAGATACTATAATAGCTGATTTAGCAGTAGCTACTGATGTAGGTCAAATTAAAACAGGTTCTTGTTCTCGTACTGATCGTATTGCTAAATATAATCAACTATTAAGAATAGAAGAAAATTTGAATGATTCTATCTATCCAGGTATTAATGCTTTTCCTATTTTTAAAAAAATAATTTAAAAAAAGGTAATGTTGTTTTGAAGTTCATTGGATTAATTATTTTAGATGGTTTAGGTTTATCGGAAAAAAAAGAAAATAATTCTTTTTATTTAGCTAAAACTCCTTTTTTGAATTTTCTTTTAGAAAATTTTCCTTTTGCAAAATTAAAAGCTTCAGGAGAATCAGTAGGTCTTCCAGCTAATCAAGTAGGTAATAGTGAAGTTGGACATATGAATTTAGGAGCAGGAAGAGTTGTATATCAATCTTTAACAAGAATTAATAGATCTATTAGGGATAAATCTTTTTTTAATAATTCAGTTTTTTTAAATGTTATATCTCATGTTAAAAAAAATAATTCTAAAATTCATATTTTAGGTTTAGTTTCAGATGGTGGTGTTCACTCTCATATTAATCATTTTAAGGCTTTTTTGGATTTATTGAAAAAAAAAGGTTTAGAAAAAAAAACTTATCTTCATGCTTTTACAGATGGAAGAGATACTGGTATTCATGAAGGTATTAATTATATTAAAGATTTGATTGATTATGGTTTTCAAATTGCTTCTGTATCGGGTAGATATTATGCTTTAGATAGAGATAATAATTGGGATAGAATTAATTTAGTTTATAATATGTTAACATCTAAAAAAGCTATTGTTGTTAATTGTCCTTTACAGGAAATTAAAAATTTTTATTCCAAAAATATAACTGATGAATTTATTCATCCTTTTATTACTGATTCAAATGGATTAATAGGAGATTACGATGGTATAGTATTTTTAAATTTTCGTTCAGATAGATCTATACGTTTATCTGTTGCTTTGTCTAATCCTTCTGCTACTTCTTTTTATACTTCTCCGAATAAAGTTAATTTTAAAGGAAATAAATTAATAAAAGATATTTGTTTAGTTACTATGACTAACTATTCAGAACATGTAAAAAGTTTAATAGCTTTTCCTGGGCAAAATTTAGAAAAAACTTATGGTGAAGTTATTTCTAATAATTGTTTAAAACAGTTTAGAATAACTGAAACAGAAAAATATCCTCATGTAACTTTTTTCTTTGATGGCGGGAAAGAAATTAAATTAAAAAATTTAGATAAAATATTAATTCCATCGCCAAAAGTTAAAACTTTTGATTTAAAACCTGAAATGAGCGCTTTCGATATCGCTCAAGAAGCTAAAAAACTTATTTTATCTCAAAAATATCATACTATGATTTTAAACTTTGCAAATCCAGATATGGTTGGTCATACAGGTTCTTTAGTATCAACCATTAAAGCTATAGAAGCAGTAGATAAATGTTTAAAAAAAGTTGTTGATTCTATTCATTCTATAAATGGAATAGCAGTTATTGTATCTGATCATGGTAATGCAGAAATAATGAAATATGAAGATGGAAGCCCTCATACTTCTCATACTAGTAATTTAGTTCCTTTGATTATTACTCATAAAGGTTTATTGTTAAAAAAAAATGGTATTTTATCTAATATCTCTCCTACTTTGTTAGATTTATTAAAATTACCTCAACCTAAAGAAATGATTGAAAAAAGCTTAATTATTAAAAAAAATATTTAAGTATAAATTATTTATATAATATTTAAATTAAAATAATTATTTGATTTATTTTTATCTAATTTATAATAAATAATATTAAGTTAGTTATTAACTATCTTAATATTATGTTTTGGAAAAATTGTTTTTATATAATTTTAATTATCTTTAATGTTTTTTTATTATATTTTTATTATAAAATCAAAACATGTTTAAAAATAATAAAATAAAATTTTCTAATATTAAGAGAAGATATAGAAAGTTCTTTAATTTTTAAAGATAAATATTTTTTATTTTAAATTATATAAAATTTATTTTCAAAATAATTTAATGATAAAAATTTATATTATTTTAATTTTTTTTTTGTAGTAATAATAAGATTTGAAATGATAAAATTATATTAGGATGTTTTAATTTTATTATTAAAATAGTATAGAAATAAGAAATATTCTTAATAGTTTTGAAAAGTGGTTATGAAGATAAATTTATATTTTTAACCACTTTCATTAATTTTTATGCATGATTAAATTTAATATTTTTGATTTTAAAAAAATTTTTAAGCAAAAATATTTAAAGAAAGAAGATTTATTCAATATATAATATGAAAGCTAAAGATTTTTTAGATAATATAGAGAAATTATCAAAAGAATATGAAATCAGTAACGAACAAACTTTAGAAGCTTTAGAAAAAGGTTTAATTTCTGGTTGTAAAAAAAATTATCAAGTAAAAAGTTGTTCTGTTTCTTTTGATAAAGAAAATAACGAAATTTTTTTATATAAACAATATTTAGTAGTTGATTCGGAAAATATAAAAAATAGTTATGATAATGATATTGCGGTTAATTTTAAAAAAAATAGTTTTTTAAAATTAGAAGAAGCTCAAAAAATAAAAAAGGATATTAAAGTTGGAGATATTTTAAATATATTAGTTGATCCAAAAGAATTTAATTTTTATGCTAGTAAAGAGTTCAAAAATAAGTTCAATGAAGAATTAATTAAAAAAAGAAGAGAAAATATTTATAACTTTTTTAAAAAATATGAAAAAAAAATAATTATCGCAGAAGTTATTTCTGTTAGTGAATTTTTTTTTACTTTAAGATTAGAAAAAAATATAAGCACTATTTTGCTAAAAAAAGAATCACTTTCAAATGATAATTTTTATATTAACGAAAAAATTCAAGTTTATGTAGTAGAAGTTCGAAATACTAATAAAATGCCTAAAATTTTTGTTAGTCGTATAAAGAAAGGTTTTGTGAAAGAAATTTTTAGAGATTTAATTCCTGAAATTCAAGAAGGTATTATAAAAATTATGGGTATTTCTCGTGTTCCTTCTGTAAGGACTAAAATAGGTTTATTTTCTAAAGATAAAAAAATTGATCCTATTGGTTCTTGTATTGGTGAAAAAAGTAATAGAATAAAAAGTATTATTAACATTTTGAATGGTGAAAAAATTAATTTATTTTTATGGAGCGATAATATCGAAGAATTAATTTTTAATTCTTTACAACCTGCTAAAGTTCATGAAATTGTTTCTATTGATCAATATAATAAAACATCTTTGGTTTTAGTTACTCCAGAACAGGCTTCTTTAGCTATTGGCAAACTAGGTATAAATGTGTATTTAGCTTCTAAAGCTATTGGATGGGATATTAAAATTAAAATAATTGAGGATAAAAAATATTAAAATAATGTTTTTTATCAAAAAAATAAAGTTTAATTAAAAAAATATAAAAAGGAGATATTGAAAAAAATGAATGATGAATCAAGTAAAACAAAATATGAAAAAAATATTCAAAAAAAGGATTTTAATTTTATAGAATATAATTTTAATCCTAAACATACTATTAAAGATTTAGCTTCTATTTTAAAAGTTTCTAATTTTTTTTTAATTAAAAAATTGATAAAATTAGGTATTAAAGCTAATATCAATCACAAAATTAATAAAGAAATAATAGAAGTTTTAGCACATGAATTAAAATTTAAAGTTATTATTGATAATAAAATATATAAATCTTTTGATGATAAAAATGATCTATTTTTTCCGAAAGAAGATAAAAAAAAATTAACACCTAGAGTGCCTATAGTAATTATAATGGGTCATGTTGATCATGGCAAAACTACTTTATTAGATACCATAAGAAAAACACATACTACTCACAAAGAATTTGGCGGAATTACACAACATATCGGTGCATATCAAATTATCTGTGATAATGGAGACAAAATAACTTTTATAGATAGTCCTGGTCACGAAGCTTTTTTTAAAATGCGTTCTAGAAGTGCAAAAATAACTGATATTTGTCTTTTAGTAGTAGCTGCTGATGATGGAGTTCAAGAACAAACTATAGAATCTATAAAACATGCTCAAGAAGCAAAAATAGATATTATAGTAGTTATTAATAAAATAGATAAACATTTTAATAAAGAAAATATAATGACTGAATTGTCTAATTTTGATTTGATTCCGGAAGAATGGGGAGGTAAAACTCTTTATGTTGAAATTTCTGCTTTAAAAAATAAAGGTATTGATGATCTATTAAATTTAATTTTATTAACAAGAGATATGAAGGATATTAAAACGGATTTAACTAAATTATCTGAGGGTGTTGTATTAGAATCTGAATTAGATAAAAATAAAGGTCCTGTGGCTACTTTAATTTCTTTTCAAGGTATATTTAAAACAGGTGATTTTATAGTTATTGAAGATTCTTTTAGTAAAATTCGTTCTATAGAAAATGATTTTAAAAAAAGAATTAAACAAGTTTTTCCTTCTCAACCAGTTTTAGTTACAGGTTTGTCAAAAGTTCCTAAAGCAGGAGATAATTTTTTTATTTGTCATAATATAAAGCAAGCTAAAATATTAGCTGAAGAAACAAAGAAATTAAAACAATCAAAAAAAATAATAAATGAAAAAGAAATTTTTGATATTCAAGAAAAAAAATTTTTAGAATCTAAAGAAGAAGTGAAAGAAAAATTTCTTAATATTGTTTTAAAAACTGATAGACAGGGTAGTATCGAAGCTATTATTAGATCTTTAGAAGGATTACAAAAAGATTATGTTAAAGTAAAATTTGTTAAAACATCAGTTGGTATGATTACTAATAATGATATTCAATTAGCTAAAATGTTTAATGCTGTTTTGATTGGTTTTAATATTTCAATAAATAATAATCTTTATAAAATGGCACAAATTTTAGGAATTGAAATGAAAAATTATAACATTTTATATCAAATGATTGAATATATAAAAGATAAATTGGAAAAAATGGTTGATCCTATATTTGAAGAAAAATTAACTGGAAAAGCAAAAGTTCAAAAAATTTTTAATATTAGTAGTATTGGTTCTATTGCTGGTTGTTTCGTTATAGAAGGTAATATTTTTAATAATTCTGACGTTAGTATTATGCGTGATAATCATTTAATTATTAAAGATAAAATAATTTCTTTAAAACATTTAAAAAATAATATTTCACAGGCTAATCAAGGTCATGAATGTGGCATTTTATTGGAAAAATTTAGTGATTTTAAATTAAATGATATAATAGAATCTTATAAAAAAGAGAAAGTAAATAATTAAAATGAATGTAAATATTAAAAGAAGAGCTAAATTAATTCATGAGTTAATAGTAAATATAATTAATAATGTTATTAAAAATGAACAAATTGGTTATATTAATATAACTGATGTTGAATTAACTAATGATTTATCTTTTAGTACTGTTTATTATACTATTTTAGATAATTCAGAAAAAAATTTATCATTAGTATCTGAATTAATAGAAAAAAATAAAAAAAAAATTAGACTTAAATTTGCTAATCAAATAAGAAATATGAAAAAAATTCCTTATTTGATATTTAAATATGATCATTCTCTAGAATATGGACATAAAATTGATCAAATTTTAAATGATATTAAAAAATAAATATTTAAAAAAATATATTATAAAGAAAATAAATAAAAATAATATTAATAAAATGTTTGCTGAAGTTTGTTTGTTTATTAAAAAGTCTAATTTAAATATTTTTTTTGATTATATTATTCCTGATCATTTAATTTCTTTAGCTCAAAAAGGTATGAGAGTTATAGTACCTTTTGGTTCTAAAAATATAAGTCGTTTGGGATATATTGTTGATATAAAAGATAAAAGTTATTTAGCTACAAAATTTATACTTGAAATACCTGATAAAAAACCTTTTTTAAATAACGAACTTTTTTGTTTGGTCAAAGAAATTTTACAAATACCATTTTTATCTAAAACATCTGCATATACTACAATTATTCCTAATGGTTTTTTAGTTTCTTATAAACGAAAAATTTTACCTTTACAAAAAGAATTAATACCTTCTGATATAAAACAATATTTAGAAAAAAAAAAATGGTTTTTAAGTATTAAGGATATTTTTTTTAAAGAAAAAAAATTGGATAAATTAATTCAGAAAAAAATTATTGAATCTCATATTGTTATAAAAAATTTTTATGATGAAGAAAAAAAAACTAAAAAAAATGAAGAACTCAAAAGTGATTATATGAAAGATTTTTTTTATTCTAATTCTAAAAATAAAATTAAGTTAAATTTAACAAAAAAGTTAGAAAAAGTTTTTAAAAAAATTAATTTTTCTATTTCACAAACATATTTAGTTTATTACAATAATATTTTAACAAAAGTTAATTTTTACTTAAAAATTATAGAAAAAAATTATAAAAATCAAAAGCAAATTTTAATTTTAGTTCCAGAACTGATTCTTATAAAACCTTTAATTAACGAAATTAAAAAACATTTTTCATTTTTAAATATTTCAGTTTTGACTGGTTTTTTAAGTAAAAAAGAAAATTATATACAAAATAAAATGATTAAAGAACAAAAAGTGTCTATTGTTATAGGAAATAGAAGTGCTATTTTTGCTCCTTTAGAAAATTTAGGTTCTATTATTATAGATGATGAACATGATAGTTCTTTAATAGAAAGAAAATTTATTAATTATGATTCGAGAGAATTAGCTAAAATCAGGTCTATTTATCATAAAATTCCTATATTTTTGAGTAGTAATACTCCTTCTTTAGAAAGTGGGCGGAAAAGAGGCTTTAATATTGAGTGGCTTAACCAACCATACACAGCGTGATAATCTGTGACAATCGATCAGCGGTTACTTTGATGAAAAAATAAGTAATTATAGCAGTTGATCAAAGCGAGAAAAAGAAAATTAATTTAATTTAACAGGTGTTCTTGCCAATTGAATTGACTCAAGGATAACTTCTTTTACAAAGAAGCTAAGAGAAATAAAAAAAAGATAATATTTTATATAGATAGAAAATTCTATATTTTTATTAATTTAAGTCGGTTATAAATTTTAACTTTCGATTTATAATATTATCAATTTAAAAAAAACTTAGAAGAACCTACCAAACTAAAAATTGGTCATCTCGCCTAAAAGTCATAAGGTAAATATTAGAGTAACTTTCATCTTCCTAAACTTCTTAAATAGAGGCAAGGAAAAAGCAGAATCAGAGTAGTCGAAGGAAATTGAAAGCTAACGTTGGAATACGCTAGTGGATTGACCTTCCCAGGCAAAGGGGAAAGCCCTTTACAAGGCGAAAGAGGAAATTTTAATTGTTGATTTAATAAAATAGAGTATCAAAAAAAGTTTCTTTGTTAGATCTAACCCAGAAACTAATTATTAAATAATAATGAATTAAGAAACCTATACGAACAACAATTAACTTAACCGCCGGATGCTTGGAAACTTGCTTGTCCGGTGGTGTGGGAGGCTTAATATAATAAATCTATTTAAAAATAGTAAAACGTATTAATTCTATCTCGATTATTATTATGTTTGTGAAAAAAAATATAAATTTTTAAATTTATTTGAGAAAAAAAATGTTGTTCAAATGAATTTAATTGATATGAAAAAAGAACTGCAAAATGGTAATTTAGAACCTTTTTCTAGTTATTTAATGAATGCTTTAAAAGAAAAGATTGAAAAAAATGAAAAAATTTTATTATTTATTAATAGTAGAGGTTTTTCTCCATTTATTTTATGTTTTTTTTGTGGGCGTGTTTTAAAATGCTTAATTTGTAATAGTAATTTAATTTTTTTTTCAACAAAAAAAATTTTAAAATGTTGTTTTTGTAATTATAAGAAAGAATTTTTATTTAAGTGTTTTTTTTGTAAAAAAAAATTATTAAAACAAATAAGTTTTGGTATTGAGTATATCGAAGATTTTCTTAAAAAAAAATTTGATAATAAAATTAAAATTGCAAGAATAGATTCTGATTCTATTTCTGGTAGTCAACAATATAAACAAATAATTAAAGAATACAAAGAGAATAAAATTGATATTTTATTGGGAACTGAAATGATTAGCAAAAAAGTTTCGTTTCCTGGAATTTCTTTAGTTGGTATTATTATGGCAGATGTTTTATTAAATATACCTACTTTTAAATCATCTGAAAAAACATTTCAGTTAATAATCCAAGTAGCTCATCATTGTGAAAATAAAAATAATATCGTTGTACAAAGTTATAATACGGAACACTATTCAATTCAAAATGCTATTAATTATAATATTAAAGGTTTTTTAAAAAAAGCTTTAGAAGATAGAGAATTATCAAATAATCCTCCTTTTGTTTTTTTGAGTAAAATAATCATTTATAATAAAAGTATTATGAAATTACTGAAAGTATCTAAAAAAATTAAAATTATTTTAGAAGAAAGTATTAACCATAAAATAAAAGTTTTTGGCCCTTCTTTTCCTCGTATATTTAAAAAAAATAATATTTATAGAGTTTTTTTAACAATTAAGTATAAAGATTGGCCATTGAATTTAGATTTGATTAATCAATATATTTCTCAGGATTCTAGTATTTTTATATATTTTGATCTTTTTGCTAATATAGTATAAAAATTAAAAAAATGTTTTAAAATTCAATATTGATAAAATATAAATAATCAGAATATTAATTTAAAGATAAGGTAAAAATATTATTGTGAATTTAATCAAGGAATTTGAAATATTTTTAAAAATTGAACGTAATTATTCTCCTTTAACAATTAAAAGTTATATTAATGATTTAAAAGAGTTTAAATCATTTTTAATTCAAAAAAATCTTTTATTTAATTTCACTAATTTAACTAAATATGAAGAAGCTCGTATGTTTGTTTCAGAATTAAAAATTAAAAAAATACAAAATGTTAGTATTATAAGAAAGATTTCTTCTTTAAGAACTTTTTGTAATTTTTTATTAGAAAGATATAATATTTCCGATAATGTATTTAAATTAATAAAAATAAAAAAAAAAAATAAAAAATTACCTAAGATTATCGCAGAAGATAAAATTAAAATGTTATTTGATTCAATAGATTTAAAAAATCATCTAGATTATAGAAATTATTTAATATTAGAAATTCTTTATAGTTGTGGTTTAAGAGTTAGTGAATTAACAAATTTAAAAATTGAAGATATTTATTTTAATAATTCTCAAATTTTAATTTATGGAAAAGGAGGTAAAAATAGATATTTACCTATACATGATAATTTACTGAAAATGTTAAATTATTACATAATAAATATTAGAAATAAATTTATTGTTAAAAATAATATTCGAGAAAAAAAAAATTATTTTTTTTTATTTGTAAATTATTTAGGTAATCGTTTAACTGAAAGAGGAGTAAGATTTATTATAAAAAAAATTTGTAATAAAGTTAATGATAAAATAAAAATATCTCCTCATACTTTAAGACATGTTTTTGCTACAGTTTTATTAAATAATGGCGCAGATTTAAGAGTTGTACAAGAATTATTAGGACATGCTAATTTAAAAACTACTCAGATTTATACTTATGTATCAAATAATTTTTTAACAGATATTTTTTTAAAAAAACATCCAAGAAATATTTATAAAAAAAATTTTAAATTAAAAAAAAAGGAGTTTTAACAAAATACTTATGAAAAAAAATTTTTTTTTTGATATTATTAGTTCATTTAAAGGTAAGTATATTAATTTACCTCGAAGACAAACATATTTTAGTGCAGGATATGATTTTGAGTCAGCAACTAATATAATTATAAAATCTAAAGAAATTGTTTTAGTTCCTACAGGAATAAAAGCTTGTTTTGATAAAGATAAGGTTTTATTAATTTATTCTAGATCTTCTTTATCTTTAAAAAAAGGGTTGATGTTGGCTAATAATGTAGGAGTTATAGATAGTGATTATTATAATAATGATTATAATGAAGGACATATTTTTATTCCTTTATACAATTTTTCAGATAGAGATGTTTTAATTAATAAAAATGAAAGGATCGCTCAAGGTATCTTGCAGAGATTTTATTTAACAAATGATGATAATTTAATCAACAAAAATAATTTTCAAAAAGAGAAAATTATGAAAAAAAGAAAAAGTGGTTTTGGTAGTACTGATTTGTAAAATATTTTCTTTTTAATTATTAAGTAAGAACAAAAAAAACAAAATATGTTATAATTAATAGGTTAAAGTTAAAATCATTAATATTATTTTATTAGAATATTACGTATAAAAGGAGTTAATTTATATTTTATGGCCGTTGTAACTATAAAACAGTTATTAGAATCAGGAATTCATTTTGGTCATGCTGCCAGAAAATGTCATTATAAGATGAAACCTTTTCTTTTTTCTTCAAATGAAGGTATACCTATTGTTAGAAATAAAATTCATATTATAGATTTAAAAAAAACTATTGTTTATATTGAAAATATTTATAAAGAAATTGTAAAGATAACTTCTCAAGGTGAAAAAATTTTATTTTTAGGTACTAAAAAACAAATTCAAGATATTGTTAAACAAGAAGCATTAAGATCTAATCAATATTACATTATACATAGATGGTTAGGTGGTATTTTTACTAATTTTCAAACTATTTCTAAAAGAATTAATTTTCTAAAAGATTTATATAAAAAAGAACAAGAAGGTTTATGGAATTATTTACCAAAGAAAGAAGTTGTTGAATTAACTAAAAAAAGAGAGAAATTAGAAAAATTTTTAGGAGGCATTAAAAATATGGATAAGTTGCCTGGTGCTCTTTTTGTAGTTGATGTGCAAAAAGATGTTATTGCTATCCATGAAGCACGTAAATTAAAAATTCCTGTTTTTGGTATTGTAGATAGTAATTGTGATCCAGATTTAGTAGATTTTATTATTCCAGCAAATAATGATGCTATTAAAGGAATTAAACTGATTTCTTCTATTATTGCTAATGCTTCTATTGAAGGAATAAGTATTAGTCAGCAGAATTCTGTCAAAAAAGATATTCATGAAAAATATACAAAAATAATGAACAGTACTAATTCATCTGAAAATATTATTATTAAAGAAAATAATTAATAATAATATTTTTTTAAAAATCATTATTAATATTTTTTGAATAAGGAAAAATAATGGAAATTTAAAGGAAAAATAAAAGATGTTAAATTTTTGGCATCTTTTTTTATCCATAAATAGATTAAAAATTTAAATTAAATGGATTTTATATGGATTTTATTTTTTTATAAAATTTTTTTTTATATATATTAGATTTATTCTCAAATTAAAAAAAGAAGGAAATACATTATAATATGAGTGTAAAAATAACAATTGAAATGATTAAAACATTAAGACGTAGAACTCAAGCCGGTATTGTAGATTGTAAAAAAGCTTTAATCAAAACTCAAGGTGATATAGACAAAGCTATTATTTTAATCAATAAGGAAAGAAAATCTTTAAATAATTTTTTGCATAAAGATCAAATATTTTCTGAAGGTTTAGTAAATGTTGCTTTTAAAAAAAATAGAGGAATTTTATTTGAATTAAATACACAAACTGATTTCGTTAGTAATAGTCAATTTTTTTTAGATTTTTGTCATAAATTAGAAAATATTTTGTTAAATGTTGATGATTCTGTTATAACATTGGATGATTTTTTAAATTATAATGTAAATCAACAAAAAATTAAAGATATGATTTCGGAAAAGTCATCTATTTTAGGAGAAACAATAAATTTAAGAAGAATTAAAATAATTTATAAAAAAAACGAAGAAAGTTTTGGTATTTACAAACATATTGGTAATAAAATTGTTTGTTTAGTTCGTTTAACTAATCCTTGTATTGAAGTTGAAAAAAATTTACCTATCCATATAGTATGTTTTAATCCGAAATTTATTAGCAAAGATTGTGTTGAATCTTCTTTTATCGAACAAACTAAACAAAAAATTTTAAAAAAAATAAAATTAAAAAATCCTAAAATCAATGAAAAATGGATTAATATATCTATTAATAAAAAAATAGATTCCGTTTTAAATGAAATTTGTTTATTAGAACAATTTTTATATAATAATCCAAAACAAAAAATTACAGAATATTTAAAATTAAATAATACTGACATTATAGAATTTCATCGTTTTGAACTATGTGAAAATGATTGAAAAAATAAAAAAATATTTTAAAATTATTAAAAATTAATATATTTTATGAATTTATTTATGAAAGATCATTTGAAATTTAAAAATAAGATCAAAATATGAGGAGAAAAGTTATTAATATAATGTTTAAGAAGATTCTGTTAAAATTAAGCGGAGAAGCTTTAAAAGGAGAAAATTTTAATATTAGTCCGAAAAAAGTAAAAAAAATAGCTGAAGAAATTAAAGAAATTAAAGATTTAGGTTTACAGATAGTAATTATAGTAGGAGCTGGCAATATTTGGCGTGGTTTTGTGGGGCAAGAATTAGGAATGGAAAGAAGCCAATCTGATTATATGGGAATGCTAGGTACTATTATTAATGCTTTAGCTTTACAAGATGCTTTAGAACAAATTAAAATTCAAACTAGAGTTATGACTGCTTTTAATGTTATTGAAATAGCAGAACCTTATATTAAAATGAGAGCTTTGAGACATTTAAAAAAAGGCAGGGTTGTAATTTTAGGAGCAGGTTTAGGTTCTCCTTATTTTTCAACAGATACTGCTGCTGCTTTAAGAGCTGCTGAATTAAATATTAAATTTATATTAATGGCTAAAAATGGTGTAGAAGGTGTTTTTGATAAAGATCCTAAAAAAAATAAAGATGCTCTTTTATTAAAAAAAATAAATTATGAAGATGTGATTGCTAAAAAATTAAATATAATGGATATGACAGCTGTTACTTTATGTTTACAAAATCATATTAAACTTTTTGTTTTTGATATGAATAAAAAAGGAAATATTAAAAAAGTTATTTTAAATGAAAATATAGGTACCATAATTGCTTCTAAGGAGAATTAAAAATGGAAGATTTAGCTAAAAATATTTTAGACAAATTAGAAACAAAAATGTTGAAAAATCACAAAACAATGTTAGAAAAATTTAGTATTATAAGAACAGGTGTAGCTAATCCACAAATATTAGATAAAATTAAAATTATGTATTATAATGAAGAAATTTTATTAAAGAATTTGAGTACTATTAATGTTGAACAAGGTAATCAAATTAATATCAAACCTTTCGATTCTTCTTTGATACCGGAAATTACTAAAGTTCTTTTAAGTTCTAAATTAGGTATAACTCCTCAAAATAACGGTGTGATAATAAAATTAATTTTTCCTCAACCTACAGAAGAAGAAAGATTAAAATTAGTTAAAGAAATAAAAAAAATTGCAGAACAAGTAAAAGTTTCTATCAGACAGTTACGTAAATTAGGTAATGATGAAATTAAAAAATTAAAATTAAATAATTTTTTAGAAAATTCTTTTTTAGAAAAAATACAAGAATTTCATAATAAATGGATTGATAATGTTGAAATAGAAAAAAATAAAAAAAATAAAGAATTATTAAAGGTTTAAAAATGATTAAAAAAAAATTTTTTATAGATAAAATTTTTTTTGGTATTTTAATGTTTTTAATTAGTTTAATTTTTTTGTGTTTTTTGATTTATATAGATCAAAAGTTTTTTTATCCTGTTTTTTTTTATTCAAGTTTAATTATTGTTGTATTTTTTATGTTTTTTGCTTCTAAAGAAATTTTAAGTTTAAATAAAAAAAATGATAATAAAAATTTAATTATTGATATTAGCATAATTTTTTTTTGTTTTATCATTTTTTTTTATTCTTTTATTGTATTAACTAATTTTTTAGAAAATAATAATATAATTTTATATTCTTATAAAGTTAAAGAAAGTTTTTTATATAAATTTTCTAATTTTTTTTATAAAAATAAATATTTTTTATTTTATTTTTTATTATACTTATTTTTTTTCTTTTTATTTTTTTTATTTATTACTAATTTTGAAACTCAAAAATTTCAAAATTCTTTTTTAATTATTTTATATATAGGTTTTTTGAGCTCTTGTTTTTTTATTTTAGTAAATTATCATTATAAATGGTTTTTTTATCTTTTTTTAATAACAATTTCAAATGATAGTTTTGCTTTTTTTGGTGGTATATTATTTGGTAAAAAGTTATTATGTCCTAAAATTAGTCCTAAAAAGACTTGGGAAGGATCTATTATTGGCATTATTTTTTCTATAATTTTATCTCTTTTATTTTTTTTAAATTATCTGTTTTTTTTAGATTTTATATCTAATTTTTATTTTATTGTTTTTACATTTTTTAATTCTATTTTTGCCCAAATAGGAGATTTAATTGCTTCTAAAATAAAAAGAGATTTTAACATTAAAGATTTTAGTAACATATTGCCTGGACATGGTGGTTTGTTAGATCGATTTGATTCTATTTTATTTTTATCTTTTTTTATTATTTTATTTCTTTTTAGTCCTTTTGAGAATTTTAAAAAAATAATATTAATTATTTTATGTTAAAATAATTTTATAAATTAATTGAATTTATTTATATTTTTTTCTAAATTTTTTATAATTATAAGCAAAATTTAATTTATTTTTGAGTAATTTTTTTTAAAAAGGAGGAGATTAAATATTATTTTTTTTAAAAAAAAATTTTCTTTTTTTTTAATTTTTTTTTTAACAAATAATTTTTTTTTATTATTGTCAAACCCAAAATTAGTTTATGCTAAACCATTTTTTTATCAACAATCATGTTTACCAATTAAGATAGCTAATATTAAGAATTTACAAGAAGAATGGCTAAAAACTCAATTAAAAATAAAAAAATATGATTTTAATGTTTCGAATATAAAAGATATACAAGATATAATGAAATTTTTAAATATTAATTTAGATTACATTGAAAATGACATTCCTTCTTATAATTCATTTAATAATTTGTCTATTAAAAATTATCTTAAAGATCCTCCTGAAGGTCTTTTAGGGATTTATTTAAAACCAAGAATAAATCCATTTAAATCAGAATATCCTTCTCAAAATTATAAGTTTACTATAGAAGATTTTTTAGAATATAGATTATCTATACAAGAAATTTATTGTTTTTGGGATATTAATAAAAAAAAAAATAATAATGAAAAAGTTGAAATATTTCATATAAAAGATTTTATTAATTTTAATGAAAATATAGAAGATTATATTAATAATTATTTGTTAAAAAATAATATTATTCAACAGTCTAAATTAGTTCAAATAGGTTGTTTTAATAAAAGTCCTGATACAGAAATTATTTTTAATTTGCCTCAAGGAAAATATAATGGATATAATATTTCGGCAATTTATTTTGATAATGGCATAAGATCTATCGATTCTTCCGATAAAAATGTCAATGATTTATTAAAAATGAGTAATGGAGCTGAAAAAATTTATATATTTTCTATTGAAAATTCACATAAAATTATTAAAAATATTAATTTAGGTTTACAACCTAATCCTTTAGAAGCTATATTGAATTGGAAAAAAGAAAATAATTTTTTTGATTTACAAGGAGAATATAAAGAAAAAAAAGATTTTAATAATAATATAGAATTTATATTAAATACTTTTTCACAAAAAGATACAATTTATTTAGTTAAAGCTTTTAAAGATTATTCTTTAGAAATAAAGGAATATTATCAAAAACTAAAAAAATGGCAAGATCAATGTTATTTTAAACCTAATGATATTTTAACTTTAGAACAAATTATTGAAAAAATATTTCTATTTTTAAGAACACGATTTATTTATAGTTCTACTAATTATGATGGAATTTATCATCTTTCTTCTCAACAGTATTTTTTACCTAATCAAATATTGAGTGGTATTTATTCTTTTAAAATTCAATTAGAAGAACAATGTTTTAGCAAAAAAAATTGTGATAAAATTATAATTATTGGTCAAAATATTAATGATAAAATTTCTAAAAAAGATATTTTTATTTTTAATGAATATTATGATATTCTTGCTCCTCCTCTAAAACCTCAAATTTTAAGTTAATTTTTTTTCTATTTTATATTCAATAAAAAAATATTATTAATAAATTTTTATTATTCTTTTCCGGCTACAGATAAAGTACCTACATAAACACTAGCACTTCCGTATCCAGCGGAATTAAATATAAAATCATTAGCAATATTTTTTAAGTTTTGAAGAATATTGAAAAAATTACCAGAAATAATAATCATTTTTACTGGATAAGTAATTTTACCTTTTTCTATTTTAAAACCTTTAGCTTGAATACTAAAATCTCCTGTAATATCATTAATTCCAGCATGCAAACCTATTAATTCATCAATAAAAATTCCTTTTTTTATTTTTATTATTATTTCATTTAATGTTTCTTGCCCTTTTTCTAAATAACAGTTACTCATACTAATGTTGTTGTTAAAACAATTTCCTGTAGATTTAACATTAAAAATATTAGCTGTTCTTAAATTATGGATGAATTGTTTTAATATTCCTTTTTGAACAATTATTTTTTTTTTACCTGCAATTCCTTCATCATCAAATTTATATTGAAAAAAAGATGAAGATGATAAAGGATTATCAATAATAGTAACTTTACTCGATGCTATTTTTTGATTTATTTTATCTTTTAGTTTGGTTAAGTTATGATATACATTCATACCATTAAAAATACCACTAAATTTTTGAAGAAGTTTAGCAAAAGTTTTATTTGAAAAAATTATATCATAAATGCCAGATTTTAAAAATTGAGCATCTAATTTTTTTTCTCCTTTTTTTATTATTTTTTGTGCATATTTTTCTATATCAAAATGTTGAAATTCTTTAACTAAAAAATATTCACTAATTTCTTCGATTTTGTTATTTTTTTCAAATAAACAAAAAACATATATTTCTGCAAAATTTTCTTTTTGTTCTAAATTGAGACCTTTTGAATTAATTATTTTTTTATTGTAAAAAGTTTCGCTATAGGTTATATTTTCATTTTGTTTATAAAAAGGACTTTTTGATATTTTTTTTTCTAATTTGAATAATAAATTATATTTTTTTTCAATTTTTATTTTTGAGAAGTCAAAATTATTTTTTTTTATGGATGGATATTCAAACGATCCGCTAAAAATATCATCTTTATATTCTGAAAATGATATTTCGATTTGATTTTTTAATGTATTTAAAATTTCTTCTAACATATTATCATCTATTTTTTCTAAATAAATAGACGATTTTTTTTGTTGATATAAACCTTTTAATGTTATTGATGTTGATTTATTTTGTATATGTTCATTAATTTTTTTATTTTCTAAACTTATAGCTAAATTTTTATTTTGATTAATTAAAAATTCTAAAGCTTCAAATTTTTTTTTAAAAATAGCATTTTGAAACCATTTATTATAGTTTAATTGATTATTCATTTTTTCCTCCTCCTACAATCATTTTTGTTACTCTAATAGTAGGTTGGCCTAAATCAACAGGAATATATCCAGAAATAGAACCGCAATAACCTTGGCTAAAATTCAAATCATTACCAACTCTATCTATTTTTAATAAAATTTCTTGACCATATCCTATCAACATCATTCCCTTAACAGGTTTGGTTATTTTACCTTTTTCGATTAAATATCCTAAATTAACCATAAAATTAAATTCTCCTGTTGCTGTTGAAACAGTTCCGCCGCCTAAATTTTGAGCATAAAGTCCATAAGAAGTATCTTTTATAATATCTTCTGGCTTATGTTTACCAGGAGCTATATAAGTAGAATTCATTCTAGATGTCGGTGAATATTTATAGGATTCTCTTCTTGAAGATCCTGTGGGTGGCATTTTCATTCTTAGACTATTGCGATAGTCTATTAAGTAATTTTTTAAAATACCGTTTTTTATTAAAAGATTTTTTTGAGTTTTATTTCCTTCGTCGTCAAAATTAAGTTTTCCCCAAGCTGTAGAAATATTTCCATCATCAAAAGCTGTTATAAGTTCGGAAGCTATTTTTTGATTAATTTTGCCACAAAAAGGAGATAATCCTTTCGCAACAGCAGTAGCTTCTAAAGAATGACCACAAGCTTCATGAAAAATAACTCCTCCTACACCGTTATTGATAACGACTGGCATGTTTTGGGGTTTTAATTCTAGTGCATCTAACAATATTACAGCATTTTGAGCTACTTTTAGAGCTTTTTCTTTTAAATTAATAACATCAAAAAATTCTAAACCCATTGATCTACCAATACTATCATGAAATTCTTGTAAATTTTGTTTTTTTTGAGCTATAGATGTTAAACTACATTTTATATAAGGTCGAAAATCATTTTGATATACTCCTTTAGAATTTATTATTAAAACTTTTTGTTCTTTTTCTTCCATATTAACAATAGTTTTAGTAATATAATCACTATATTTCATCATTATTGTGGATAAATCAATCATTTTTTGAGTTTTTTCTTTTGTTGTTACACTATTGAAAGGTTTTTTAAATTCATTTTTAAAAATTTTTGATTTTCCTAAAGGAATTAATGAAATAATATTTTTTTCGCAAGAATATTTTTTTTGTTCTTTAATCAGATTTAATATTGTTTGATAATTAACTTCATTTGTATATATATAAACTTCTTTTGTATTTTTTAATAAACGAATACCGACACCGAATATATTTCCGCTATTATATGAAATAATTTTTTTATTAATAATTTTAAGGTTTTTATAAATAGTATCTTCAAAAAATAATTCTATAAAATCAAATCCTTGTTTTAATGCAGTTTTTAAAATATTATTTATTTCTATTTTATTTAACATTAAATTTTTATACTTTTCCTTTTTATTTTTTTAATTTTAATCAAAAAATATTTGTTTATAAAAAAAATATAAATATATGATATGAATTTATATTTATATTTTTTTATTTAATTAATATATTTTAATAAAAAATAAAATTAATATGTATTAATATTTTTTGTCTAAAACAATTTTTATTTATTTAAATGAAGTTATTTTTAAAAGTTTGTTTTCAAAATAAACATTATTTTTATATTTGATTTTTTCTACTAAATTTTTGGAAATTTCAAAAATAGTTTTTTCATAGTAATGTTTAATATTTCCTATATTTCTTTTATAAATATGGAATTTTTCATCCATAATTTTTAATAATAATAAAGGATTGTTTATACCATCTTTTTTTCCTAAATTAATACTTATTTCTTCCATATTTTCTCTTTTTTTAAGAAAATTAGTATTTTTATTATTAAATTTTGTTCTAAATTTATTTTCTATAATATTATTTTTTTTATAATTTGTATTTTGTCTAATATCAGATATTGGTTCATAGTTTTTCTTTTTTGGTCTGAAATATTGGACAAAACTATTAATAATTTTTCTGGCTTCAAACTTATCTAATAAATCATTAATTAATATTTCATTTTCTTTAGTTTCTACAATTTCTTCTTTTTCGATGAGTTTTTTAATTTTTTTATAAAAATGAGAATTTTGTTCTTTTTGTATTTCTTCTATAGTAGGTATATTTAAAAAAGTTATTTTGTCTTTTAAATAATATTCTAATTTTTTTAATCTGTTTATTTTTGTATAACTTATAAAACTATAAGCTAAACCATCCTTACCTGCTCTGCCTGTTCTTCCAATCCTATGAACATAAACTTCATCTTCATGTGGTAAATCATAATTAATAATCATTTTAACATCAGAAATATCTAATCCTCTAGCAGCAACATCAGTAGCTACTAATATTTTTATATTTTTTTTTCTAAAATTATCCATAACATATTTTCTTTGATTTTGTTTTAAATCTCCATGAATAGCATTAACTAGAAAGTTTTCGTTTTGTAAATAATTAAATATATTATCTACATCTTTTTTAGTATTAGCAAAAATAATTACAGAATCTAAATTTTTTTGATCTAAAAGACGAACTAAAAGTTTATTTTTATTATATTCTTTGATTATGAAATAAAATTGTTTAATAGACTTAACAGCGATATTGTCTTGTTTAATTTTTAATATTTTAGGATTTTTTTGGTATTTAAAAGCTATCTTTTTGATTGTTAGAGGTAGAGTGGCTGAAAAAAGAACAGTTTGTCTCTGTTCAGGAATATTTTTTAATATAGTTTCTAAAGCTTCTTGAAATCCCATTTTTAACATTTCATCAGCTTCATCTAGTGTTAAAATTTTAATTTCAGAAATATCTACTTTTTTCTTTTCTAAAAGATCTATGATTCTTCCTGGAGTAGCAATAATGATATGTGGTTTTTTTTCTAAAATTTGAAATTGTTTAGTGTATGATTCTCCACCGCAAATTAATGCTATTCTAATTTCCTTATAAAATTTTAATAATTTTTTAATTTCGTCAAATACCTGCATAGATAATTCTCTCGTAGGGCATAATATTAAAGACTGTGTTTTTTCTATTTTAGGATTAATTTTTTCAATTATAGGAATACTAAATGAAAAAGTTTTTCCAGTTCCGGTTTGAGATTGAGCA
The DNA here is from genome assembly GCF_003263355.1 of Candidatus Phytoplasma oryzae. GTDB lineage: Bacteria > Bacillota_I > Bacilli_A > Acholeplasmatales > Acholeplasmataceae > Phytoplasma > Phytoplasma oryzae_B. The sequence continues at coordinate 96,996 of NZ_JHUK01000001.1, forward strand.
ATGATGTCATTTCCATTAATCATTTCAGGTATCACTAAAGCTTGGATAGGAGTAGGGTTTGCAAAATTTAATTCTTGTAAAGCTTCTTTTGTTTGTTTTAACAAATTTAATTCTTTAAATAAAATATTCATCTTATTTTCCTCTATTTTTTTATAATTAACAAATAATTTTATAAGTATAAAATAAATTTTAATTAGCTAATATATTTCTTAATTTTTATTTAATTTATATTTTTTTAATTTATTTTTTTAATTAATATTAAAAAATATTATTTTATTATTAATTTTATAAATATATAATTTTTGTTTATTAAAAATTTTATTTTTTTATTAAAAAATAAAGATTATAAAAAAATAAGATAAATTAAATCTAATAATTTTAATAAATAATAAATTTCAATTGTTTTTTGAATTTTTATTTTTTATATATTATTACAAATATTTTTTTAAAATAAATTAAATGATATTATTAATCATATAATATTTTTATTTAATTTTATTTTAATTCAACACTTTAATTGAATTCTATTTTTAAAAAAAATTTTTATTTTATATTCTGTTTTATTTTTTTATAAATTCATAAAAAAAATTATTTATCTTTTAACTTTTTTATAATTTTTTTATTATATATTTATTATATTTTTTATACTTTTTTTATTATACATTCATTATACAAAATAAAAGTTAAATTAAATTTTTTTTTGTTTATAATTTATTAATTTTAATATTTTTTTATTTTTATTTTTTTTAGTGAAAATTATAATTATAGGTAAGATTATAATATAAATATAAGTTAATGAAGTATAATTAGAATATATTTTTATATTTTATTTATGAAAAATTTTTGTTAATATTTTATTTTTTAAAAAAATGTTTTTTAAGATTATTCAAAATATTTTATAAAAATTTTTCATAATTATTAATTTTTTATTTATTTACATATTTTTATTTATTAATATATTTAATATTAATATATTTAAATATATTTTTTACATTGAAACTTATTTTTTTCAAACTTATATATTAAAATTTAAATTTTTATTAAATTAAAAAAACAAAACTTACAATTTTGTTTAATTTAAAAATTTTTTTGATATTTTTATATCTAAAATTTTGATAAAATATAAATAATTTAAAAGAAATTTTTAATTTCTAATTTATTTTTTTATTCTATTTTTTATAAAAAAAATTAAAAAAATTTTATTAAATTTGAATTAATAAATAATTTAACAATTTTAGTAATTAAAAATTTAGTAATTCAAAATCAAAAAAAATTTATACAAAATAAGTTAATTTAAATTTTTAATTTTGTTTTTTTTATCTTTATTTTATTTTCTACATTTTGCTATTTTTTTAATTATAAATTTAATATCAAATAAATAATAATAAATAGAATAAGAATAAAATAATAAAAATTTATTAATAAAATATGATAAAATTTCAAAATATTTTTTTTCATTAATTAAATTTATTAAAAAATTTTTTGAATGTTTTTTTATTTTAAATAAAATTTAAAAAACATAAAATAATAAAAATTAAAGATAAAAAAATATTATAATTAATTTGTAAATCTTATTAGAAAGTTTTTCAAAATTATGAATTTAAATTTAAAAAAGATCAAATTTACTTCAATTTTTTTATTTATAATATTTATGTTTTTTGTTTTTATAAATTTTTTCAAAACTAATTTAATTTATGCTATTGGTGGTTCTTATTCTATTAAAGAAAAAAGTATTTCTCCGGAAAAAAGAGACGAGATTAAACCTTTGATTAGTAGAATAGATTTTTTATTAGAAGAAAAAAAAATAAATAAAAAAGATATTTCTATATTAGAAAATAATATTGAAAGTTTAAAATTAGAAAAAAGAAAAGTATTAATTTATCCAGATAAATTTTATAAATTTCAATATTCAAACGGATTAAAAACATTTCATTTAATGCAAAAAAAACATTTTTTTAAAAAGAAAAATTTTTTAAAGAAAAGACAAGACGAAATAAAATTACAAATTAAAGTTTTAGAAAATGTTATCGAAGAAATTTTGCATTATGATTCTAATAGCCAAATTTTAGATTCTAATTCTAATAGTAATTAAAAATTAAATATAAAAAACACATTTAATATTTTATATGTGTTTTTTATATATATTAAAATTACATAAAAAAATTAAAATTTAAAATTAAATAAAAAACGAATTTTTTTCAAAAGAGATAAATAAAAATTATTTATTAAATTTAAAATTTAAATGTAATAAAATAAAAGAAAAATTTTTTTTAAAAGATATAAGTAAATATAAGAAAAAAATTTTTTCGAAAGAATAAATATGCCATTATTTTTTTAAAACTTTTAATGAAATAGAAATAATTCAGAGGGAAAGGTAAATTCAAAGTAAATTTTATATAAACCCGTTTCTTATTTTGGTTATAAAAAAATGGCTATTTTTTTAGTATTATTTTTATGTTTGTATAAGATGTCACTATCTATATCTTTTTCCTAATTTTATTTAGGATATATTATATTAAAATTTTTTAGGAATATAGATTAAAAAAAACTTAAATTATATTTGAATTATTAATAAAAGAATTGGTTAGAGTTAAAGGAGTGATAATATTTAAAGCTTTTTTAGAATTTTCATAAAGATTATTAATTAAACAAACAGCTGGATTTGAAATATAATTCCAATCAAAAGATTTATCTTGAGAAGATGAATTTTGGCTATCTGTAGAAGATATGACATCTGAAGGATAATGATGTGGTTGAGAATCAGATATATTTAATTCTTTTTTAAAATTTAAAACTTCTTCTCTCAGTTTACTTATTTTAATTTGAAAATCTGAATCTAAAATAGAAGTATTGGATATTTGTTTAAATTGATAAATTAATTTTTCTAATGCTTTGATCTGATTATTATTTAAATTATCGAAAAAAATATTATTTTTTTTAAAAAAAGCTATTATTTTATTTTTTGTTTTTGTATTTTGCAGATTACGAAAATATAATAATGAAGATAAATCAATTTCTTTTTGATAATTTTCTTTTTTTAATTTAAAAATAGCTTCATTATTTTTTGTAGTAGTTTGGGAAATTTTTTGACTGGAAGAAACTGTTGGATAAGAAAAATTTCTATAAGAAGAGGGAATAAAGTAAAAAGGAAAAAGAAATAATAAAAGGAATAAAAATATAAAAAACATAACAATTAAAAATAAAAAAATAGGAAATAAAATAGTTATTTTTTTGCTTTTATTCATTATTTTTTTTAACTTCTTCTGAAGATGAACATAATTTTTTATCTGAAAAATATAAATTATTTTTTATTTCTTTTTTTATTATTTTATCAACTTTATTTTTCAAATAATATTTTTCTTTTTGTCTATTTTTTTTAAAAATAATAATTTTATAAGGCCAAATAAATAAATAAAGTAGAAAATAAAAAATTTTTTTAAAAAAAAGATAAAAAAAATTAAAAATTATTTGAAAAAATTTTAAAATATCTTGAAGGAAAATAAAAATAATTATAAGAAAATAAATATGAATAAAACTTATTAAAAATAAAAAAAGATACTTTATGCTAGCTATAATACTAGAAACATTATTAAAACTAATTTTCTTAATATTTATTAAGTTATGATATTGAGTTATAATATAACCGTTAGAGTTTAAAATAAAATTTTTAATTTTAACAAAAATTTTTACAATAAGATTAATAATTTTTTTCATAAAAATATATATATCCTCTTTAATTAAAATTAATTATATAATTGTTGGCGCAATTATATAATTTTTTTAATATTATTTTTTGAGAGAATGAAATTTATGTTATTAAAAAAAGAAAAAAATAAGAGCTATACAACAACATGATATAAATCACATATAATGTTTACATAGCTCTTTTTGTTTTGTGATTTTTTCTTTTTTTAAAATATTTTTTAAAAAAAAGATAAAATTTCATTCTCTATTTTTATTATGTCATAAAAAAATAAAAAAATATATTTTATTTTTAAATTTAATGTAATATGTTTTTATATTTTTTTTTTATAAAGAAAAATTAAGCTTTTTATTTTATGCATTAAACAAAATAAACATTTTTTTTTTATAAATTTCTACTCCTGGTTGATTAAAAGGATTAACATCTAATAGTAAAGCAGAAATAGCACAAGCTTTTTGAAAAAAAAATATTAAATAACCAAAATTATATTCATTTAAACAACTAAAATTAATTTCTAAATTAGGAACATTACCTTCTACATGTGCTATTTGAGTTGATTTTATAATTTTTTGATTAATTTCAGAAAAATATTTGCCAGCTAAATAGTTCATATTATCAAAATTTTGTTCATTTTGCGGAATTAAACAATCATCTTGAATAGAATGAACATTTAATACTGTTTCGAACATTATTTTTGAACCTTCTTGAATGAATTGTCCTAAAGAATGAAGATCTGTAGTATTATGAAGAGATCCTACAAAAAGACCTTTATTGTTTTTTCCTTCGGATTCAGTAAATAATTGTTTTAACCATTCTGAAAAATAGAATAATTGTGGTTCATAATCCACAAATAATTCTATCTTTTTTTGTAATTTAATATGCAAAAGATATCTAATTATAGCATATTTATAAGCAAAATTTTTTTCAATATCTTCATGAATAGTATCTTGAAAAGCTTTTTGGGCTCCTTTGAATATATCTTCTATTTTTAAACCTGCAAAAATAAAAGGTAAAATACCAACACTAGTTAAAATGCTAAATCTCCCCCCAATATTATAAGGAATAATAAATTTTTCATATTTTTCATAATTAGCGATATTGAATAAAGAACTTTTTTCGTCATTACTTGTAGTTATAAAAATTCTTTGTTTTGATTGTTCTTTACCGTATTTATATTCTATTTCATTTTTTAATATTCTAAAAGATAAAGATGTTTCTAAAGTGTTACCGGATTTAGAAATAACATTAATAGCCCAATTTTTTTGTTTTAGATATTGAATTAAATTATTTAGATAAGTGCCTGACATTTGGTATCCTGCAAAAATTATCTCAGTTTGTTTTTTTATATTAAAAGGTTTTTTTAAAAATTCTATTCCTGCCTTAGTTCCTAAAAAAGATCCTCCTATACCTATAACAACTAAAATATCTAATTCTTTTAATTTTTTTTTTATTTTTTTAATTTTTTGAATTTCTTGAAAATTAAATTGAAATGGCAAATCCATCCATCCTAAATATTTTTTTTTTAATGCTTGATTATGGTGAATTTTATTATGTAATTTTTTTAATTTAGGAATAATTTTTTGAGATTCTTTTTTCCAATCTAAAAAATTATTTATTTGATTTATTTTTAAATTAAAAAAAAAATTTTTTTCCACTTTATTCTCCTTTTTTTGTCAAAAAGTCTTTTTTTTTTAAAAAAAAGATAAATATAATCGTTATAATTATTAAAATGATAAAATTACTTAAAAAAGTACTTAAACCAAATTGGGTATAAGATGAAAATTCTAATATTTCTCTTATTTGGTATAAGGTCCAGAAAAAAAATATTCTAGTATTAATTCTTAAAAGATTAATCCAAAAAACAATATTAGCTTTTTTAGTATAAGCGATTATGAAATTTATCATCAAAGAAGCCCAAATAGAAGTTATTAAAGAAGTTTGTTCCCAAAAAATACCAATTGTAAAACCTTTTTTTTCTTCAAAACTTAAAGATTTACCATTTTGAATAATTTTTAATAATTTTTCACCTATAAATTTATTTATTAAAAATCCGAAAATTGCAATAATAAACGTAATGAATAAAACATTTTTAAAAATTTTTAAAGTTTCTTTTTTATTTTTTAAAACTATACTTTGAGAAACCATTAGTGTTTGAGCTTCTTCAAAAGATTGAGAAATAGAATAACAAATTCCATTAATAAGCGACACAAAACCAATAGTAATCATTATTATAGATTCTTTTCCGTAAAAACTATTAGCCATATCTAAAATAACTTTTTTGCCATAATCATAAGTAGTTTTTCCGATTACTATAGTCATAGATAATTTTATAATCTGAAGTATAATATTTTTAGAAAAAGTTATTTTTTTAAGTTGAATTCTAAATTCATTATTAAAATTAAAAAACATATGATAAAAAGCAATTAAAGTAATAATTAAATGAGACCATAAATTTGCATATGCTAAATGTACGACAGAAATATACTTTCCGTAAAAAATTTTATAAAAATAAGAAAAAAATATTTTTGAAATTATAATAATAAGATTTAATATTAATAAAAATTTTTTTTTTCCTTTTGATCTTTCTAAACTAATATATAAAGTATTAATAGTGATAAATACAAAAGTGATTAAAGTGATAAAATAATATTTTAATCCACCATCTGAATGATATGCTTTATTTAGGAAAATATTACAAAAAGGATAAGGTAATAAAACTCCACAATATAAAAATAAAAAAAACAAAAAAGAAATTAAAAGAACTAAAATAAAAGATAAAGTAGCATATTTTATAGCTAATTCTTTTTTGTTTTTTTTATATTCTCTAGCTACTAAAACAATTCCTGCACTACCTAAACCAATACCAATGCTTTGTAGAAATTTCTGTGTTTGTTTCATATAAGAAATAGTTTGTTTAATATTTTTGGTTGTTATTGTTTCTCCTACTACAAAATAATCAATAAAAGAACATAAATGTTGAAATAATAAATATATAGCAATCGGAAATGCCAGAATAATTAAATTAAACCAAATACAATCTTTAATTTTTTTTATGTTTCTAAGAAATTTTATTAATTTAGAAAACTTCATAAAATACCTCTTTTTTAATTTTTTTTTGTTCTTTAAAGATTGAATGTAGTTTTTTAATTAAAAGTTATTTGATTTAATTAAATTTTAAAATATTTAAAATTTAATTAAATTGATTAATGGATTTTTAATTATTTTTGGTTCTAATATTTTTTCTAATGTAAAAAAACATAAATCTCCTTTATAAAAACTTACTCCAACATTATAAATTCCTTTAGATAATAAGTTAACAGCATAATAACCCATTTGAGATGATAAAAATAAATCTTCGGCTGTTGGATTACCTCCTCTTTGTATATGACCCAAAACTTGTACTCTTGTTTCAAAACCGCTATATTTTTCTATTTCTTGAGCTAAATTGACGATATTTAAAATATTTTCAGTAATAATAATAATTAAATGTCTTTTTTGAGAATTATATAAAACTTTAGTTTTTTCTAAAATTTTTTTTTTAGGAATAATATTTTGAGGAGTAATAATAATATCAACTCCTTTGGCAATTCCTCCATATAAAGCTAAATCACCTGTTATTCTACCCATAACTTCTATGATAGTACATCTGTGATGAGAAATAGAAGTATCCCTTATTTTGTCAATAGCATCAGTTATATTATTAACTGCTGTACTGAAACCAATAGTAAAGTCGTTATAATTGATATCATTATCTATAGTGGCTGGAATACCAATACACTTTAACCCTAACCTGCTTAAAAGTAAGGTACCTTGATAAGAACCATTACCTCCAACAACAATAAGTGTTTCAATGTTTTTTTGTTTTAAATTTTGTATACACTTTTGTCTTATATTTTTATCTGTTTTAAATTCTATAAAACGAGAAGTACCTAAGAAGGTTCCAGAAATATTCAATATTCTCGAAGGAAAACTTTTTTCTGTCATTTCTTCTATTTTATTTTTATATAAACCTAAAAATCCATCTTTTATACTATAAACTTTATAATTTTTTTTTTGTGATGTTAAAAAAACAGTTCTAATAACAGAATTCATTCCAGGAGCATCTCCTCCTGAAGTTAAAATTGCTATTTTTTCATATTTTTTTTCTAATTTCATTTTTTTAATAAGCCTCTTTTTTTAACTTTGATTAATAGAACCGAATAATATTAATTTATTTTTAATAGCTTTTTTAATAGATAAAAAACTTGGTTTTAATAATTTTATTGGTTCAAAACCTTTCTTTAATAAATCTTTCCCATCTTCGATATATTTACGTATTGATTTTGCAAAAATCATTTTAAATTCAGTATCAACATTAATTTTAGCTATACCGAGAGAAATAGCTTTTTTGATCATTTGATCAGGAATACCGGTTCCTCCGTGAAGAACTAAAGGAATGTTTTGTTTTGTTTCTTTTTTAATTTGTTCAAGAATTTTAAAATCAAGACCTAACCAATCTGGAGGATATTGTCCATGAAAATTTCCTATACCAATAGCAAGCATATCAATTCCTAATTTTGTTATTTTTAAACATTCTTTTGGATTAGCAATATTTTCTTCTCTGAAAATACCTTCTTCTTCGCCGCCTATACAACCTATTTCAGCTTCTATTAGAATATTTTTTTTTTGACATATTTCTATAAGTTGTTTTGTTTTTGACATATTTATACTAAAATTATAATTACTTCCATCAAACATAATAGAATTAAAACCAGCTTTAATGGCTTTCTCAGAACCTTTAAAAGAACCATGATCTAAATGTAGTATTATAGGAACAGAAATTTTATAAAATTTTTTTAATTCTTTAATTATTGCAACAACTGTTCCAAAACCACCCATATATTTTACACTTTTTTCTGATACACCTACAAATATAGGTGATTTTAATTCTTCAGCAGCTTCTAAAGTAGCTTTAATCCATTCTAGGTTAGTGACATTAATTTGAGCAATAGCATAGTTTTTTTGAAAAGCTTTTCTGATAATCTCTTTATAGAAATACAATTTTAGTTGAAATCCCTTCTTTTTTTATAAAAAACTATATTTAAACTTTTTGAATTTTATGTATAAAATAATTTAAATTATTTTATCAATACATAAAAAAACTATTAGAATTATTTTTTACTTTCATTTAAGGTCTTTTTAATATAATCAACAATGTCTTTAATTTTTTTACATTGTTGTATTTTTTCATCTGTTATTTTTAAATTAAAAATTTTTTCTAACTGAATTACTAATTCTACTGCATCAAAAGAGTCCAAACCTAAATCTTCTTTTAATCTAGTAGATAAATAAATATCTTCTTTTTTGATAGATACTTTTTGTGCAATTATTTCTTGTATTTTTTGAAAAATCATTTTTTTATTTATCCTTTTTAAAAAAATTTTAATTATAATTTATAATTATTATTTTAATAATTATTAAAATAAACTTAAAGTTAATGAATTTATATTTTATAATGTAATTATACTATATTAAATTATTAAATGAATCTTGTTTTATCTAAAAAATTGACTTTTTATATAAAAATGATAGTATCATCATATGTTTTAACATTTTTTAGTAAAAATTTAATAATAATAATTTCATTGAAATCAAATAATTAAACAATTTATTTTACTATTTTTTAGAATTTAAATAAATTAAATAATGATTTTTTTATTATTTAAATGTGATTATATCATAAATAATAGTATATTTTTCTTAAAATAATAATATCTTTTTGAAAATTTTTCAAAAGATAGGAGTTTTAAATTGAAAGTTCAAAAGAAAAACAAGATTAAAATATTTTTTTTAATATTTATATTTTTATTATTAACATTTGGTTCTATTTATGGCATAAGAAGATATTTTTTTTATTTACAAAAGAAAGAAAAAATTAAGTTTATTAAAAATATGCCATCTTTCGAAGTACAAAAAAAAATAACAAAGAAAGATAATGAAAAATTAGAGATTATACCATTATTTTTGCCAAATTTAAATGAACAAAAATATACTCATTTAATTGAAATAGAACATGAAGCTCAATTAAATAAAAATAGTATGGATATACAAATTCCTCTATTTTTGAAAATAAACTATGAGTTTGATACAAATAATACTTTTTATGATCCAGAAAAATATTTTAATTTAAGTATTTTTTTTTATTATCCTCAAGGCTTTAGTAATTTAACGAATTATCAAATTTATGAAGAAAATAAAAAACCTCAATTTTTTTATGATAGTGTTGGTATTGGTAAAATTCAAGTTTTAATTAAAATTGAACAAATCAAAGAAATTAAAAATTATATAGATAAAGAAAATCCAGAACTTTCTTTAATTATTCATTATCATTTAGTTAATCAACAAGATAAAGATTTTGAAAGTGGTGTTAAAACAATTCATAATAATTTAATTTTGAATGTTTAAATAAAAAAAATTTTTACAAAAATTTAAAATATTTTTTATTTAAAAAATAATGTTAAAGAAGAAAACGAAATATAATGATATGTTTAATGATAAAAAAATATTGAAAAATAACAAAATTTATTTGTTGGTTTTATTTTTTTTATTATTTATTTTGGGTATATTTACATGGATAAATTATAAAAATTATATAAGAATAAATACTTTAATAAATGAAGTAAAGGATAAAATAAAATTAGAAACAGAATTAAATCCAATTACGCAAGAGTTATTTTTCCCAAATAATATGCAAATACAAAAAGATAAAAATAATGACGAACAAAACATAATAAAAGAAGAAAAATATTTTTTTAAGCCAATAGATACTAAAAAATTTTTAAATTTTAATGAATTAATTGGTTTTGAAGATGAAATAGAATCATTAGACAATTTTATTGATTTTGTTGCAAATAGAAATAGTGAAAAATATCAAGGGATAGGAAAAGTAGAAGCTCCTTTAGGAATTCTATTTTATGGTGTTCCTGGTACAGGAAAAACTACTTTGGTTAGATCTTTAGCTAAAGAAATTAATTTACCTTTTTTTGAAATATCAAGTTCTTTGTTTTCGCAAAAATATAAAGGAATAGCTCCTCAAATGGTAAGAGATTTATTTCAAAGAGCACGTGAAGTAGCAGAAAAAAAAAATGGTGCTATTATTTTTTTGGATGAATGTGAGACTATTTTTGCTAAATTAAATACTTTAGAAATAGGATCGGAAATTGCTAATGTTGTTAATCAATTTAAAACAGAAATTACTTCTTTTCATAATAATATCCAAAAACCTATTTTTATAATTGGAGCTACAAATCATATTAACCAAATTGATGAAGCTATAAAATCTAGATTTACTTATCATATAGAAATCAAACCCGGAAATAAAAAAGAAAGAGAAGCATTTTTATATTTTATGATTAATAAAAGACAAAATCCTTTCAGTCAGGAAGCTAAAGAATATTTAAAAGTAATTAATGAATTATTAGAAAAATTACCTGTTCAAAAATCTTTTTTTAAAACTAATCGTTCTTTAGAAAATATTTTAAAAACAACTGTTTCTGTTTTTGCTAATAATCGCGAGGATAAGCAAAGTAAAATTTTAAGAAAAGAAATTAATAAAGAAGATTTAAAAAAAGCTGTTAAAAAGGTAATTGATTTAGAAAATATATCTGATCTTTTAGATAAAATAGAACAACAACAATTGAACAATAATATTTAAAAATATTTTATTTAGTAAATCTTAAACAAAATAATTTGATTAAATTAACGATAAAAAAATCTCAAATTTTAATTTAGATTTTAATAAAAATTGAAAATATTTTTTTATGTGATAAAATTTTTTTTAAAGTAAGGAAAAAAGGAGAGAAAATTATCAATAATGTTTTTAATTAAGAAAGAAAAAATAAAAAGAATAATTGTTGTAGTCAATTTATTAATAGTTATGGTAAATTTTTTTTTATTAAACAATAAAAAAGTAATTGCAATGAATGTAGATAATAACGAATCAACAGCAAGTTCGTCGTATTCTGATGAGTTAGTATTAAATGTTTATGATAAAGCAACGTTTTCATCACATACAAATAATGTTTTTGGTTATAAACCCGATGATCAATCATTTTATGAAGATTTAAAAATTATTAATAAAAAAATGTTAAATAAAACTTTAAATATTAATTCTATAGAAGAATTCAAAAATAAATATAATACAATTAGGATTAGTTTTTTTTTATATTTAACTTTTAATCAATATTACAACTATATTTTAGGATCAAATTTAAATCCTTATCCTCATTATAAAAAAATTTGTTCAGAAACTCATGAAGTAGCAGTATCTGATCTAAAAACAGAAATAATAGATGGATTTTTACAATTAAATCTTCCTGATGTTATCGAAGATAAACAAAAAGAAAGAAAAATTTTGAATTATATTTATGATTTTCAAAGAGGAGAAGAAATTAGTTCAGAAATAGATGCAAGAATTAATGCTAAAAATCTTTTTATGATTTTGTTAGATTCGTTGAATATAAAAGAAGTACAAAATGATAGAGGAAAAAAACAAATTTTTTTAGGTTGTAAATTAGAAACTTTTTCTTTTGTAGAAAACACTTGTTATGCTTTTAAATTTGATTTTAGGCTAGAAGGGATTAGCTTTCGATAAAATATTATTAATATTTGATTATTAAAGAATATTTTTTTAAAAAATTTTAAAAAATTAAATTTTTTTTTGTTAAGTAATAAATCAGTTTTTTCAAATTATCTTAAAATAGAATTTTTTAACTAAAAAATATTTGTTTTAAAAATTTTTTTATTAAAAAAGAAGTAGAAATTTAATTTTGGTTTTTATATTGTTTTTAAAAAAAAAGTAGCTAATTTTTATTATTTTTTTTTATAATTGACTATTTTTTGTTCTAATACGGATAGTAAATTTTTAAAGTTGCTAAAAAGAAAAGAATATTCAATATATTTATGATATATTTTGGAGATGGATAATTTAGTAATTTTTTATATATTTTTAAAATGATATTTTAGATAATAATTATTCTTTTAAAAAATATTATTTAATTATTAAATTATTTTTTATATAATTATTTTGCCGATTTTGTATAATAAAAAATTTTTTTAGAGGTCATTTAGTTTTTTATATTTTATTTTTATAGTTATTAAAATCATAAAGAAGATGAATATTTTTTTAAAAAGATATATTAAAATATTTTTTTGATTTTATTTTTTAAATATATAATAAAATATTTTTAAAATTATTTTGATATCAATAATATTATATGTTAAAATAATTAATATGTATTTTATAATATTAGATTTAAAATGAGGAAATTTATTATGAAAAATAAAAAACAACCTAAAATGTATGAGATAGAAGTTGTTTGCGATACTTGTAAAGAAAAGCATAAAATAGGAACAACGGTTACTAAAATGAAAATAGATACTTGTTCTAATTGTGATTCTTTTTATAATAATACTCAAGAATTTATAACTGTAGCAGGACAAGTAGATAAATTTAATAAAAAATATAATTATACTCTTCATAAAAAAGAAAAAAAAGAAGAAAATAAAAATGATAAGAAATAAAAAAATATTGTTATTTAATTTTTTTAAATATTAAATATAGAATATGAAAGGTTTTTAAAAATGATTTTCAATAATAAAGGTTTTATAGAAGTGATTTGTGGTCCTATGTTTTCTGGTAAAACTACAGCATTAATAGCGAAAATTAATTTTTTAAAGTCTAATAATATTGATTTTTTAGTTTTTAAGCCCATTATTGATAAACGTTATTCTATAAAAAAAGAATTAGTTACTCATGATTTAATTACTTTCCCTTCTTTAGTAGTTCATAATAGCGATGAAATATTAGATTTTGTAAATAAAAATAAAAATAATTTTGATACTTTATTTATAGATGAAGCACAATTTTTTGATAGTAATATTGAAAAAATTTTAAATAATTTATCTTTTAAAGGTATTAATATTGTTATTAGTGGTTTAGAATTAGATTTTTGTGCTCGCCCTTTTGGTTCTATGCCTTATTTTTTATCAATTGCTGATAAGGTAACTAAATTAAAAGCTACTTGTATGGTTTGTAAAAAAGAAGCTTCCAGGACTCAAAGAATTATGCAAAACGGTAATTTACCAAGTTCCAAAGACAAGGTCGTTTTAGTTGGAGGTTTAAATTTTCATGAACCTCGTTGCAAGCAATGTCATATTTTTTTATAAATTTAATTAAAATAAATAATTTAATCAATATAAAATATGGTATATAAAAAAATTTTTTTTATGAAAGAAGCTTTAAAAGAAGCTCAAAAAGCCTTTTTAAAAAATGAGGTACCTATAGGCGCTGTTGCTGTTTTAAAAGATAAAATTGTAGCTAGAGCTCATAATAATATTGAAAACAAAAAGTTATTTTTTGCTCATGCTGAGTTTTTGGTTTTAAGTAAATTGAATCAGAAAATAAAAAATTATAAATTTGAAGAAATAAGTATTTATACAACTTTAGAACCTTGTATAATGTGTATAGGAGCTTTAATTCAAGCAAGAATTAAAAAATTATATTATGGTGCTAGTAATTTTAAATCGGGTTTTATAGAGCATTTTAATATAAAATTTTCTAAATTAAATACTTGTTCTTTTAAAAATATATTTATTCAATCTGGATGTTTATCTGAAGAAAGTTCAATTATTTTGAAGAAATTTTTTTTAAATCTTAGAAAAAATAATTAAATTTGATATAATTATTTATTTTAATTTAAACTTTTTCTAAAGTTATTATTCAATTAAAGACAAATAAATCTGGTCAGGTCTTAATTGAAGCATCCATAAGTTTGAATTTAATGTGAATAATAACTTTAGAAGAAGTTTAAATATTAATTTTTAAAAAATAAGAAAGAGTTGAATTTTAGATGTTAAAAAAAATTTTTTATAAAAAATATAAAATTCAACTCTTTCCTTTTATTTTTAAAAATATTCAAGGAGACTCTTTTAAACAAGAAGAATTTTTTTTAAATCAACAAAAAAAGAGAATTGAGTTTTTTTTTCTTCATCAAAGTAAATATAATAATTATTTTTTAGAAATGAATCAATTTGTTATTTGGACTATTGAAGGAGATATATGTCGAGTTCTTATTGAAAAAGATTATTATAATCAATTTAAAGAATTATATCAAAAAGAAATTAATATTTTTTATGCTAATTTTCTTTATAGTTTATTAGAAAAACGTAGAGATTTGATATATATAGATTTTTTGTTAATTTTTAATTTTATTTGTTTTACTTTATTTTTTGCTTTAATGATAAAAATATTTATTAATTATTTTAAATTTTGGTTTTTTTTATTTATTTTTTTTATATTTTTTGTTGTTATTTTTATTTATTTTCGCAAAAAACGAAATGATTTTTTTTATAAATTTAAAAAAGAATCTTTTTTAAAAACTATTAAAAAAACTAAAGTTTTATTAGGCGAAGAAAAATTTGAAAGTATATTAAAAAAACAAAATTTTTTTAGTTTAAATTTAAAGAAAAAATAGAAAACAAATTTTTTAAAAAAATGGAGATGCGAAACGAATGATTTATGACAGTATTATTGTTGGGGGCGGTCATGCAGGTGTAGAAGCGGCTTTTATATTATCTAAAAATCATAAAACTTTATTGATTACGGGAAAATTAGAACAAATAGCTTTTTTACCATGTAATCCTTCTATCGGTGGTCCAGCTAAAGGTGTTGTTGTTAGAGAAATAGAAGCTTTAGGAGGTTTGATGGGTAAAGCAACTGATTTATCCCAAATTCAAATAAAAATGTTAAATACATCAAAAGGTCCTGCTGTTAGAAGTTTAAGAGCTCAAATAGATAAAATAGAATATCCTAAGATAATATTAAAATTTTTAAAAAAACGTTCTAATTTATTTTTTTTAGAAGGTTTAGTTAAAAATTTAATTATTGAAAAAAATATAGTAAAAGGAGTAAAATTAATTAATAATACTTATGTTTATTCCAAAACTGTTATTTTAACTACAGGAACATATTTATCAAGTCAAATTTTAATTGGAAAAAAGAGAATTAATTTAGGCCCTAATAATTCACCTACTGTATATGATATTAGTCACCAGTTAAAGGAAAAATATGGTTTTGAAATTATACGTTTAAAAACAGGTACTCCGCCAAGAGTTAAAAAAAATACTATAGATTATAGTCAAACCAAAATTCAAGAAGGAGATAAATTTCTTCAAACTTTTAGTTCTCCATCTATTATTAAAAAATTAGGTATTCAACAACCTTGTTTTTTAGTTCATACTAATCAATATACTCATGAATTAATAAAAAAAAATTTAGATAAATCTCCTATGTACAATGGTAATATCAAAAGTAAAGGACCTCGTTATTGTCCTTCGATAGAAGATAAAGTGGTGAGATTTTGTAATAAAGAAAGACATCAAATTTTTATCGAACCAGAAAGTTTGCAATCAGAAGAAATGTATTTGCAAGGACTTTCTACTAGTATGCCAGAAGAAGTTCAACATGAAATTTTAAAAACTATTCCAGCTTTAAAAAAAGCAAAAATTACTAAATATGCTTATGCTATTGAATATGATGCTTTTAATCCTAATCAGTTGAAATATAATTTAGAAACTAAAAAAATTAAAAATTTATTTTTTGCTGGACAGATTAATGGTACTAGCGGTTATGAAGAAGCTGCTTGCCAAGGTTTGATGGCAGGAATAAATGCTAGTTTAAGCATACAACAAAAAGATATGTTCGTATTAAGTAGAAAAGAAGCTTATATTGGTGTTTTAATTGATGATTTAATTAACAAAGGAGCTCAAGAACCTTATCGTTTATTAACTTCAAGAGCGGAATTTCGTTTACTTTTAAGACATGATAATGCTGATTTAAGATTAACACATTATTCATATAATATGGGTTTAATAGAAAAAGATATTTATGATAAAGTAGAAGAAAAACGTAAAATTATTAATTTTTTAAAAGAAAAATTAAAAAAAGTTATTATTTTACCCAATGAAAAAAATCTATCTTTTTTAAAAAAAAATAATTCTTCTTTGATTAAAGAAAGTATTAATTTATATCAATTATTAAAAAGAACAGAAATTAATATGAATGCTTTAAATTTTTTTCTTAATCAAAAGTATGAAACAGAAATATTAGAACAATTAATAATTCAAATTAAATA
Organism: Candidatus Phytoplasma oryzae; assembly: GCF_003263355.1. Lineage (GTDB taxonomy): Bacteria > Bacillota_I > Bacilli_A > Acholeplasmatales > Acholeplasmataceae > Phytoplasma > Phytoplasma oryzae_B. The sequence goes on from NZ_JHUK01000001.1 coordinate 113,871, forward strand.
TGAAGATTATATTTTAAAAGCTGAAAAAGAAGCAGAAAAATTAATTTTTTTAGAAAAAAAAATAATACCTAATAATATTAATTATGCTGATATCAATAATTTATCTATGGAAGCTAAAGAAAAATTGAATTTAATTAAACCTAATAATTTAGGACAAGCATCTAGAATTTTAGGAATTAGTCCTTCTGATATTTCAATTTTAAATATTTATTTAAAAAGATATCATTATGTTTTATAATAATTTACTAAAAGAAAGTTTTTTTTTAAGTAATTTTCAACTAAAACAATTAGAAAAATATTATTTTTTTTTAAAAAGTTATAGTAATAAAATCAATTTAACTTCTTTGTTATCTGAAAAAGAAGTTTATTTAAAGCATTTTTATGATTCTTTTTTAGTTTCTAAAATAATTAATTTAATAAAATTTGAACATTTATGTGATTTAGGTACAGGGGCTGGTTTTCCAGGAATTCCATTAAAAATTTTATATCCTCATTTAAAAGTTTTTTTATTAGAATCTATTAGTAAAAAAATAATTTTTTTAAAAAAACTTGTTTCAATATTGAATTTATCTAATATTTTTATTTTTCATCATAGAATAGAAGAACACAAAAATAAATATAATTTTATTATAACAAGATCATTAGGAAAAATGGATGTTATTTTTAAATTATCTTCTTTAGTAATAAAAAAAAAAGGATATTTAATAGCTATGAAAGGACCAAATTATATAGAAGAATTAAAAAATATTAAAAAAAAATTTTCTTTTCATTTAAAAAAAAAAAAAAAATCTGAATTACCATTTAATTTAGGTAAAAGAGTAAATTTATTATTTCAAAAAAAATAAATATTTCATTTTAATATTAATTAAATTATTATTTTAATACATAAAATTTGTTATATTTTAGTAATTTAACTTATTTACAATTTCTTTAGCTTTAATAAATAAATTATAAAAATCTAAACATTTTTGATACATTTCTTTAATAAAGGAAATATTTCTTTCTACTTCTTGTATTTTAGCATTTTGATAAGTATGATATACTAAAAAAAATGCTTTTTCCGCATCGGAACAATATAATTGAGCTTGTATTTGAGCATAATAAAATATAGGAATTTTATTATTCATAAAAAAATTTTTCCAAGTAGCACTATTATGAGAAAACGGACATTTTATTTCTAATATAGTTTGAGATTTTTCATGCCAACCATCTAAAGATGCAGATAAAAATTCTTTAACACAAACTATAGGAGTGAAATTAGTTTTATTTATTTCATTAAAAAAATTTCTCGCTTCTGGTTCTAAATATCTTCCATGTTTCATAGCAAAATTATCTTCTATTTTTTCACCAAAAAGTTTTCTTTTAAAAAGTGTTTTTTTGTTATCAAAAGGATTTAAATCCATAATTGTAGCAACTTCCGAAGCATTAATATATTTTTTTCTATGTTTATGCCAATTATCAGAGTTTTGTTCTAATTTTAAATAATTCATTGAATTAATAATTAATATCCTTTCTTTTTTTATTTGATTCTTATTTTAAAAAAATTTTTTTAAATTTTGAATTGAATAATAAAATTATAAATATTTTTTATTAATTTTTATTTTTCAAATTGACTTTCAAAAAGATTATAATAAAATCCTTTTTGTTTTAATAGTTCCGTATGTTTTCCTTTTTCAATAATTACACCATTTTGTAAAACAATAATAACATCAGCGTTAATAATAGTCGATAAACGATGAGCAATAATAAAAGAAGTCCTATTTTTAAATAATTTTTGAATAGAATTTTGAATAACTAATTCCATTTGTGTATCAATAGTTGAAGTAGCTTCATCTAAAATTAGAATAGAAGGGTTACGTAATAAAATACGTGTTATAGTAATTAATTGTTTTTCTCCTTGTGATAAATTTTCAGCTCCTTCTTTAATTATAGTTTGATAACCATCTTTTTTATTTACGATAAATTTATGTAATTCAGTTTTTTTAGACACTTCTATAACTTCTTTTTCTGTAGCGTTGATACTGCCATATTTGATGTTTTCTAAAATAGTTCCGTTAAATAACCAAATTTCTTGAAAAACTATTCCCAAAATTTTTCTTAAATTTTGGTTTTTTATTTTAGTTATATCTTTTCCATCAATAGTAATTTTTCCTTCATTTGCTTTATAAAATCTGGTTAATAAATTAATCATAGTTGTTTTTCCAGATCCAGTAGGTCCTACAATAGCTATCATTTTATGTTTTTCAATGGATAAGTTAATATTTTTAAGAATAAGATTATGATAATCATAACCGAAATTGACATTTTGAAATTTAACATATCCTTCTACTTTATCTAAAGTAATTATATTATCTTCTGCTTCTTCGTATTCAGATAGAAATGTGAAAATTCTATGAGCAGCAGCTTTTGTAGATTGTAAAATAACAAAAGCTTGACTTAAATCATTAATAGGATTAGATAAACGCCAAACATATTGAGTAAAAATTTGAAAAGTGGAAAATTGAATAGTAGTAAAACCTAATTTTAACAAAAAAGGGTTTAAATTTTCTTTCATTAATAAAAATCCTAAAATGATCATTATAGCTAATATTAGATAAGTGAAAAAGTAAATGATAGAAATTGCTGAACCAGTTAATAAATTAGATTTAAAAATTAAATTAGACAAATCATTAGTTTGTTTTTGAAACTCTTTAAAAATATTTTTTTGTTGATTATATAAAATTATTTCTTTATGACCAAGATATTTTTCTTGTAAAAAACCATTATACTCACCTGTTTTTTCGAATCTTTGTATAAAAAGTATACGGGATTTTTTATTTATAAAAAAAATAGTTGTTAGAGAAGCAGGAATCATTAAAGATACAATTATTCCTATACGTAAATTTAACCATAACATTAAACTAACTATTATTGTTAAACTAAAAAAAGAAGAAATAATAGAAGAAAAAGTCTGTTGTAATCCATTGGATATTGTTTCCATATCAGTATTTATTCTACTCATGATATTACCTATAGTATTTTTATCAAAATATTGTATTGGTAATTTATGAATTTTTTTATGAAGTTTTTGTCTAATATTCCCTAAAGCTTGATGAATTGATGAAATTAATAATTTGTTATAAATAAATTTGCCTGTTGTGCAAATAATATATAAAATAAAATTGAAAAATAAATATATAAAAATAGTTTTTTTATATTGAAACATACTATTATTTATAGAATGAGCGTTATTTCTAATATAATCTATAATGTAACGTCCTTCAAAAATAGGTATGTAAGAACTTATAATAGCGAAAATAATAACTAGTAAAATACTAATAATTATTTTTTTTTTAAAAGGTTTTAAAAAATAAAAAAAAATTTGATTCATTGTAAAACCTCTTTTATTTTTTGTGAAAAAGCAATATTTTGATAAACTTTGCATTTTTTCATTAATTCTTCATGTTTACCTATATTTATGATTTTTCCATCTTCTAATACTATTATTTGGTCTGCTGTTAAAATAGAATTTAATCTTTGTGCGATAATTATCACAATAGAATCTTTTTTTTGCTTGAAAAAAGTTTTTCTAATCGCTAAATCTGTTTTATAATCTAAAGCAGAAAAAGAGTCATCAAAAATATAAACATCAGGATTTTTCAAAAATGCTCTTGTTAAAGAAAGTCTTTGTTTTTGTCCTCCTGATAAATTTAAACCTAATTCACTAATTTTTTCTTTTAATTGGTTTTTTTGGCTTTGGATAAATTCATATACTTGTGCTATTTTAGATTTTTCTAGCATTTCTTCTTCTGATGCTGTTTCTTTGCCGAACAATAAATTACTGAAAATTGTTCCTTTAAATAAAATATTTTTTTGCGGAACAAATCCAATTTTTTCTCTTAATTTGTGGATATTATAATTAATGATATTTATACCATTAATTTTTATTTTACCTTGAGTTGGTTCTATGAGACGTGGTATTAAATTTATTAAAGTAGTTTTTCCTGAGCCAGTCGCTCCAACAAAAGCTATTAATTCTGAAAAATTAGCTTTAAAATTAATATTTTTTAAAATTAATTTATTAGAATTAGGATATTTAAAATCAACATTTTTAAATTCTATTGTTTTTATTTTTTTTAATATTTTAGTTTTATGAGAGTTATTTTCTATATCAGTATTCATATTGATTATTTTTTCGATATTTTTAGTACAAATTAAGGTTTTAGGAAACATCATAAATAATAATAAAAAATTTAAAATTGAAAATAAAACGTGATATTGCGCATTTAAACAGTTATAAAGATCTCCTAATTTAAATAATTGTGTCCCATTTAAAAAATTTTCTTTAATTAAGATAGCTCCTGTTCCTGTTGTTAAAATAATAGAAATATTTAATAGAAGATAAAATAATGGTTCAATAGAAACCATAGATGTAAAAAATTTAATAATTAAATCGCTATATTTCGAATTTACTTTTTGAAATTTATTTTCTTCATATTTTTCTTGATTTAAACTTTTTATTACTTTGACGCCTATAATATTTTCTCGAATAATAGCGTTGATTTTTTCTGCTTCTTTTTGTTGTTTTATTGACAAATGATAATTTTTTTTAACTAAAAAAAATAACATTAATATAAAGAAAGGCATAGTAGCAAAAACAATAAACCATATTTTAATAGAAATAAAATAAATTAAAACTAAAGAAATAATTAACATAACAGGAGAAATGACTGCCGCTTTATAAAAAGTAGTCATAAAGCTCATGATTTGATAAATATTATTAGTGCTACGATTCATAAGAACAGAAATACTAGTATTATGCATTTGTGTAATTGAAAATTTTTGTATTTTGCTAAAAATTTCACTACTTAATTCTTTAAAAATAAGGGATGAAATTTTGGCGGAACAAAAATTAATCAATAAATAACCAATAAAAGCTAAAATTACTAAAGAAGATAAAATGAATATTATTTTAGAAAAATTATTTTTTATATAGTTAGCATTATCATCAATAACGTATTTTCCTATTATGTAGGGTATTAAGATTTCTCCACAAGAAATCAGTAAAATAGCTATAATGTTTAATAGAACAAATTTTTTATATTTAAAAAAATATTTAAAAATCATTTTCATATAATTTAATAATAAATTTCTTTCTTCTCTAAAAAATAAAATAGATGGAGAATTTCTTTTAATTAAAAATAAATTAGAATAAACAATTTAATATATTATTAATTATTTTTTTATAATAATATATTATCATTTTTTTATCAATTTATAAATTTGTTATTACAAAAAAAAAATTTATAAAAAACTTTTTAAATTTATATTTTTTTAATATCATTTTCAAAAGTTTTTTAATAAATTTATTTTATAATTAAAAAGTGTTATAAATTAGGGGTATCATTTATAGAATCAGAACTATTTTTTTCTGGAATCGATACTACTGCTGCACCAGTGGTAATAACAATAGAAGCTATAGAAGATGAATTAACTACCGCTTGTCTAGTTACCTTAGTTGGGTCTATAATCCCTTCTTCGATTAAATTTACATATTCTCCTTTTTCAGCATTAAAACCAAAATTTTCTTTTTGTTTTAGTTGTTTTTGAAGAATTGTTTCCCCATCAAATCCTGCATTTTCAGCAATTTGATAAGTGGGAACTAATAAACTATTTAATACTATATTAATACCTTTTTGTACATCATGATTAGAATCTTTCAATTTTTCTTTTAAAATTTTATAAATTTCAACTAAAGCTTTACCTCCACCTACAACGATACCTTCTGTAATAGCTGCTTGAGTTGCGTTTAAAGCATCTTCTATTCTTAATTTTTTTTCTTTTAATTCAGTTTCTGTCGAAGCTCCTACTTTAATAACAGCGATTCCTCCTGATAATTTAGCTAAACGTTCTTTTAAAATTTTGTTTTCTGGATCATTATTGTTTTGTTTAATTTGGCCTTTTATTTCTTGAATTCTGTCTTGGATTTGTTGTTCATTTTTATTATCACTAATTAAGATAGTATTATCTTTTTTAATAATAGCTTTGCTTATTTTTCCTAAATGTTCTGATTTAACATCTTTTAATTTCATGTTTAAATCTTTTGATATAAAAGTAGCTTTTGTTAAAATAGCGATATCTTGTAATAATTCTTTTTGATTATCACCGAAACCTGGAGCATTGGTAGCTACTACATTAAACACTCCACTGATTTTATTAAATATTAAAGTACTAATTAAATCATTTTCAAATGAATCCGCAATAATAAGCAAAGGAGTTGAATTTTTGATTATATCTTCTAATAAAGGACGTATTTCATGAATATTATTGATTTTATGATCAGTTACTAAAACAGAAGTTTGTTCTAATTCTACTGACATATTTTCTTTATTAGTTACAAAATGAGGTGAAACATAACCTTTGTCATATTGCATTCCTTGCACTACTTCTAACTCAGTTTCAAATCCTTTAGATTCATCAACATTAATAACACCGTTTTTAGTTACTTTTTTCATGGCATCAGCAATCATTTTACCTATTTCTTTATCACCTGAAGAAATAGTTGCTATATTTTCAATTTCATCTTGTGTTGTAACTGATTTAGATTTTTTTATTAATTCTTCACATACTGCCTTTGATGCTTTTAAAATACCTTCTTTTACTGATATTGATTTAGCGCCGGAATTAATATATTTAAATCCTTTATGAATCATTTTTTGTGCTAAAACAGTTGCTGTAGTTGTACCATCACCTGCGTTATCATTAGTTCTGCTTGCTGCCTCGTAAATTAATTTGGCACCCATATTTTGATAAGGATTTTTTAATTCTATTTCTTTAGCTATCGAAACACCATCATTAATAATAGAAGGATTTTCAAAATTTTTTTCTAAAATAACGTTACTACCCTTAGGACCTAATGTTATTCCTACTGTATTAGCTAGTATATCTATTCCTTTTAAAATTTCTTTTCTAGCTTCTTTACCAAAAATAATTTGTTTAGCCATATTTTTTCATCTCCTTATTTTTAATTGTTTATCTCATTATTTTTATAAATTTTGATAAAATAGATTTTTTAAATTTTTAAAATAATTAAACTTTAATATATTTTAAAATTAAATTATTTTTTTTATAAAAAATTTTACTATATAATGAAAGTTACTTTTCTAGAATAGCTAAAATATCTTCATATTTAATTATTAAATATTCTTCATCTTTTATTTTAAACTTAGTTCCAGAATAATTTTTATAAACAACTTCATCGTTTTCTTTTAATTCCTTTATCTTAGGACCAAAATTTAAAACAATCCCTATAGATTCTTCTTTTTTATTATTGTCCAGTCCTAGAATAATTCCGCTTTTATCTATATTTTCTACTTTTTTATATTTTAAAACAACATAATCATTTAATGGTTTTATTAACAAAGCAATCATCCCTTTCTTTTTTGAATATATATTAATTATTTTAAAATATATTAATTTATTTTTACGTTTCATAGTGTATATTTGCAATTGAGCTACTCGATTGCTAATACTAAGGATACACATAATATATTATACATAAATTTAAATAATTTTAATCATATTTTTTAGACTAAATAGATCATAAATAATTCTTTTACATTATTTTGATCATAAAAAAAATAATAATAAGACATAAATTTTGTAATAAATTTTTATTTTGGATTTTTTATTTTTTTAAAAAAATTTTTTTATTAAAAATTAATATTGTTTTTTAAAATTTAATTTTTTTATTTTTTGTGTTATACTCCGCGTGTATACAATTTATAAAAAAATTTTTTGGATTTTAATATTTTTTAATTTTTAGTTTAAAGGGGTTAAAATTTTGTTAAAAAAATTAAAAAAAGAAAAAAATTTAATGAAATTTATTTTTTTTATTTTTTTATTTTGTTTTTTGTTAAATATTTTTTTATTCAAGAATCAAGATTTTTTTATTTTAGCAGCAAATAAACAGACAATCGAACAAGAATTAGAAGAAGTACTTATTTTATTAAACAATAAAAAAAATTTATCTTCAGACGACATTTTGTTAAAAAATAAAATTGTTGTATTAAAAAAAGATATTTTTAGTAAAAAAGAAGAATTCTTGAATTTATGTAAACAAAATTTATTATTACATAATATAGACATGTATTTAAAAGAGTCGATTTTTGAAGATATTATTTTGGAAACTAGAAAAATCATAAATCAATCGTCATTTGCTAAATATAGTGATGATATTATGAGAAAATTTAATCAATTAGAAAATTTATTAGTTAGAATTAATGATGTTAAAAAAGAAATGATTTTAGTATTGGGAGTATTTCAAAATCAATCATCAATTTTGTTAGAACAGACTGATTTTAGAATGATTCAAACAAATATTATTAATCTAGAAACGAAAATTAAAGAAATAAGTCAATTAAAACAAGATTTTATTGATTTATGTACAAATATAAAAAGTGAATTAAAAACGGAAATATTTATTGATTTACATAATAATGATCAAATAATAACAGATTTACAAACATGTATTGATAAAATTTTAGTAGAATTTAATCAAAAAATAAAAATTTACGATCAAGTAGTTATTTTTACAAATTTAAATAATCAATATCAAGATATAATTGCATCTATAAGTATTCCTCCTTCCTCTAATATTCCAGATAAAGATAATAATTCTTCTGATGATATTTTATTAAAAAATTTTCAAGAAGAAGAACATTTTGTTTTGTTTTTTGTCTTTTTAATTTTTGTTATTTTTACTTTTATTTTGTTTATAGTATTACATTATTTTTCTAAAAAAAAGTTTCGTAAAAAAAAAATTTAAAATAAAGAATTTTGAATTTTTTTAATATATAAAAAAATAAAAAAAGAATGTTTTTTTTAACGTAACATTCTTTTTTTTATTTTATAATTTTAGATTAGAATTATATATTTAAATATATAATTTTGTTTTGTATTTTTTATATTTTCTATTTTGTATTTTTTAATTTGGCGGAGTAGAAGGGATTCGAACCCTTGCACCAAATTTTTGGACTACGTCCTTAGCAGGGACGCCTCTTTAACCACTTGAGTACTACTCCTTTTTAATTAAACTTTTTTGAAAAATTATGTTTTTCACTTTATTATAACAATTATTATATTTTTTTGATTAGCAGAAGTTAAATAAATTTTTAATTTTATAATAAAAAATATATAAGAAAAAAGATAATTTTTTTTTGAATGAAAATTTTTTATTTATCTATTGTAAAATTTTCTATTGTAGCATAATGATTTTCCTTAATAATGACTAAGTTAGTAGTTACATAAGGTAAAATATTTATAATTCTTTGCGGAGGAACAGCAATAATAAATTGAATTTTTAATTCATTAAAAAAAGACATCATTGCTTCTATTCTGTTTTCATCCATATTATTAAAAGCTTCATCGAATAATACTAAACATCCTTTTTCTAAATCATTTTCAAATAATAATTGTTCAAAACAAATAGCAATTATAATATAAAAAGGAACTTGAGTTTCTCCTCCAGATTTTTCTCTAAAAACTTTCGAAAAGAAGGATATATTGCCATTTTTATCTTGGATTTGAATATCATAGTTTAGATAATTTCTATAGTCTAAAAATTCATATGTTAATGCTTCGTATTCTTTATTAAAAGACATTATTTTTTTGAATAATTCATCTAATAAAATATTTTTATAATTATTTATGTTTTCTATTATTAAATTATTTTGAGTTTGATTATTATTGTTTTCTTTAAAAATAGAATAATATCTATTATATTCTAAATTTTCAGATGGTTTTGTAATTATTTGATAATAGTCATTTCCGAAAGGTTTATTTTTTAAAATTTTGTTTAGTTTTTTAATTTGTTGTTTTGCATTTTCTAAACTTTCTTTTAATTTATTGACAAATTCTTCTTTGAAAATAATTTCTATTTTTACACTTAATTCTTTTGCTTCTTGTTCATAATTGACTAAATTTTTAATATTAATAAGATGATACTCTTTGAGAAAGAAATTAATATTGTTTGTTTCTAATGATATATTAACGAGATTATGATTTGTTATATATGTATTCATTAGAGTCATGATTTTTATTTTTTGTTTATTTTTTTGTTTTTCTATTTGAATAGTACTTTCTTTTACATGAGAAGAAATAATATCATAATTATTTTTGAATTTAACTAAATAGTTATTAAATTGTATTTGAATCGCTTCCAAGTTTATATTAACTTTATTTTCGTTATTTTGTAATTCTTTTTGAATTTTTAATAATTCTTCTTCAATGGATATTATTTTTGTTTTTAATATATTAATATGATTTGTTTTTTCAGCAATGTTAAATAAAATATTATCCATTTTTTTTGTTTTTTGCACTTTTTCGTCTTGTTGTTCTTTCAAATTTTGTTCTAAATTTATTAAATGAGGATTATTTTTAATTTTTTCTTTTTTTTCTTTTATTTTGTTGAATTCTGATAAATGTTCATCTAATTGTTTTTTCCATAAAACATAATCTTGAATCGAAAAAGAAAATAAGTTATTTTGATTTAATATTGATAATAACTCCTCTTTTTTTTGTAATAATTCTTTTTGGTTCCAAAGTTTTTGTTTTAAATCATATATTTCTTCTAATAAAATTTCTTTTCTTATTTTTTTAGAATTAATACCTATAAAGGGAATTTTAAATGTTTTAGGATTTAATTGTTTAGCTGTAAAATTACTATAAATCATGCCACTGGGTGTTATAGCAGTTTTATGATTTGGAAGATTTTCAATATTTAATTCACATATTATATTAGCTAATAATAATCTTGCATATTTTAAAGCATATTTATTATCTGTTTTAATTTTAGATGATAAACTTTTTTCATTTTCTTCTATACAAGGAATTTTATCTACATTAACTAAACCTACATCATAAATTTTTTCAGTTAATTTAAATTTTTCATATATTTTTAAAGATTTAGCAAAAAAACGAGAATCAATAATTAAATTAAATTTTCTTTTACCTAAGAATCCTTCTATTGCGTTTCTCCATATTTCTTCTTTAATTTCGATTAATTCACAAAAAGGATAAATTGGTACTTCTTTTTTGTCTTCAGATGATAATTGTTCTTTGATAAGTGCTATTAGTTTAATAATATTCTGATTGTAATTAGGTAAAATATTATTTATCATTTCTAAATTATATTTTTTTTGATAAATTTCTTTTTTTAATTGTACTATGTTTTTTTCAATGTTATTAATTTCAATATTAATAGAAATTCTTTCTTTTGATAAAAAATCTGATATTTCAGTAATATCTTTTTGCAATGATAAAGTATTTTTATCTATTTTATTTTTTAAAAAAAAACTTATTTTTTCAATATTTTTTATTAAACTAAATTCATTTTTTAATTGAATAAATTTTTCTAAAATAGTCAATTCTTTTTGTAAATTTTGGTTAAATATTGTTATTTTATTTTTTAAGTTTTGGATAATATTTTGTTTTTCAATAATATTTTTTTGCAAAGAATAAAAAAAAATATTTAAATTTTTTGGATTTTCTGACATTTTTAATTTTAATATTTTTTCATCTATTTGTTCTAAATATAAATTTATTTGTTTTTTTTGCAAAAATAATTCTTTTATCTCATTTTGTAGATATTGTTTTTGGTTTTGACTTTTTTGTAAATTTTCTTTTAATTTTTCTATGAAAATCATTTGTTTAATGTAGTTATTAATGTTTATTTGATTTTTTAATAATTTGATTTTTTTATCACATTCGATAATTTCTTTTAATTTTTCTAATTTTATTTTTTCTAATTCTATTTGTTTTTCTATTTTTTTTAATTGTTGAACACTATTTTTTAAACTTATAATATTAATAGGACTTTCTTCTAAAAGAAATTCGAATACAAAGTTTTGTAAGTTCAAAGGTTTAAAAGATAAAGCTTTGGGGAGAATTTTGATATATTTTTGAATATTTATATTTAGAAATTTTTCTATAGCTTTCTGATAATTTTTTTTAGTATCAAAAAAATCAAAATTATAATTTTTTGTTCTAAAAAAATTACGAATTTGTTGAATATTTTTAGGTTTGTTATTATCAATAAAAATATTTTCTTCTAACTTTATATGATCAAAAATATAAAATTTTTCTTTTAAAATGCCTTTATATGGTAATTCTAATATACAACCTAAAATAGTATTTTTTTTTTCTTGTTCGCTGTAAAATTCTAAAGCAATATGTGAGATAATATCTTGATTTCTTAAAAATTCTTTATTTTCTGCTCCTATTTTTCCTTTTATATAACTTTCTAAAGAACGTTTAGCGTTTTCATTAGCTGCTATATTAAATTTAGTACCAAATTTTCCTCCTATTAAAACATATTGCAAAGCATCTAAAAGAGTTGATTTACCGGCACCATTTTCTCCAGAAATCAAAGTATTTTCTTGAATATCTATGGTTTGAGAAGAAAATAAATGCCAGTTAATTAATTGTATTTTGGTTAATTTTTTCATTTTTTATTCATATTCTTTGTTTGTATTTAAATTTAATAATTTTTGATATTGTTTAGCCATTTCAAGATCTATAACATAAATTATAGTTGGATATATTTTGATGATTAAATTATTAGAAATATCATCATTATTAATAGTATGAATATCTGAAAAATCTATAATATTATATCTACTAAGCAACATTAGATTTTTTTTCATTTTTTCTTTATTCATTTTTTTAACTTCTGTATAACCAATATTACCTAATTCTTTATAAATGTCTTGTAGATAAATTTCTATAATAGAGTTATTAGTATTAAATTCTTTTTTTTGATAAAATAAGATACATATAACTAATAGTATTAAACTTTCTTCTTTATTAAGTTTTAATTTATTAAAATTTTGTTTACTTTTAATAAAAATTACTTCATTATCATATTTTATTTTTAGTTCAAAATCTGCTAATTGAAAAAAAAAATCAAAAATATCTTTGTATAAAATAATAAAATTATAATCATTGAAGTCCTTTTGTTTTTTAATAGTTATAAAATTAACCTGCAATAATTTATTAACTACTCTTGAAAAATTTTTTTTTTCTTGTTCTTTGAGTTTTTCAAATTTTTCAACGAATGTATATGAAAAATCTTTTTTTTCTAAACTATTCAAAATATATTTTTTCCTTTTTCGAAAATATAAGTAATTGTTTGGTTGAATATTTGTTTAAGTTAAAATTAATAACTTAAAAAAATAATAATTTATACAATTTATTAAGATTATCATTTGTTAAATTTTATCTAAACTAAATTATTTTCTTGAAAAAAATTAAAAATTTGATTTTCTTCTATATGAGGAGTGACAAAATGAGAATTTTTTTTTAAAAAATCATATCTACTATTACCCATAACAATAGAAATATCTGCTTCTTGTAACATTTCTTTGTCATTACATCCATCTCCTACACAAATTAATTTATGTTCTGGATATTTTTCTTTAATTTTTTTAATGCTAAAAAATTTGTTAATATTTTTTAATGTTAAATCTATATGTTTTTCCCAATAATATCCATTAAAATAATTTAAATCAATTAATAATTTTTTTACTTTTGTTGCATCTATGCCAAAAACATTTATCATATAAATTTTTTCTTTTAAATGAAATTGATTATCTATAGGTGAATTTATTATTTTATTCCATTTTTCTATAAATGGTAAATTTTCTACATTTCCATTATGAAACAAAGCTTCTTTATCTTTTCCTATGCTAGCTATAACTATTTTATAGGAGATAATTTTATCTATTAATTCTATAATTTTTTTTTTAGGAATAGGATTTTCATCAATCATTTGATTATTTTTAAAAGTTACAGCTCCATTTGATAATACAAAATATTTAAAAAAAGGGGAAATTTTTTTTATTACATTTAAATTTCTATAATTTCTACCCGTTGCTATGCCTAAAATTGTATTAGGTTGTTTAGATAGTTCTAAAATAAGTTTTTCTGTTTGCGGTAAAATTATTTTTTTGTTATTGCTATATAAAGTTTCGTCAATATCAAAAAAAAATATTCTTTTGTTTATTGCTCAAAACCTCCTTTTATAATATTTTCTAATCTTTACTTTTTATTCTATAATTTTAAATTTTATTTTTCAATCAAAATTTTAATAAAAATTAAGCATTAATTTAATTATAACAATAAACTATGTTGAAATCTATTTTAAAAGTTAATATTTTAAAAATATCTTTAAAATATTCAAAAAACATAAAAATAATCACAAAACATTTTAAAATAAAAAAATTATTTTAATTTAATAGTCATTTTAAAATTAATTAAATAGTTTAAAAAACAATTATTAAGAATTATGTGATTTTTTTATATTAAATTTTTATATTTAACCATGTAGTAAATTTTATTAACATACTTTTCTTAGTTATAAAATAAAAGAAAATTTTTAAAAGTTTTTGAAGATTTTCAAATTAACTTTAATTCTAAGATTAATGATTTAGTAAATATTTTACTATTTGATAAAAATTATAAAATAATAACTTAATAAAATAAAAAATATTGAAATATTTAAATTAAACTTTTTTCTTGTTATTAATGTTTAATTTTGTTGACTTTTTTATAAGTCATAATTATTTTTTTGTTTTTTATATCTTATTATTTTTGAACATTATTTTTTTAAGCTAAAACTAGTTATTAAATAAATGAAATATTATGTTATAATTCAAAGTTATGATTTTTTTTAATAGATTAAAATATTTTATTTTTTCATAAATTTTAAAATATAAATTTTAAAATTTTTTAAAACATAATTTATTATTTATATTTTCTGAAATATTTTTAAATATCAAAACTAATTAATTATTTGGGATATATTTTTAATAATTTTACTGATAATAAGCATATTATGAACTTGTTACTTACTATTTAATTAACTTGTTATTTGTTATTTGATTAAATAATTTGCTTTATGTTGTATAAAAAAAATATATTCCTTTTTTAATGATTAATTTTACATTTATTCTTATTTTGATTATTTTTTATTAGTTATAAAATAGTGTTTCAAATGTTAATAAAATGTTAAATATAAACTTTAAGAAAGTGAAAAAAATATAATGACTTTAAATTCAAATAAACCAATAATAAATCTAAAAGGAGTTTTTATAAAAGTAATTACTTTTATACTTTCGATAATAATATTAAATATATTTGTCAACAAGTATCATGTTCGAACTGAAGAATTAGAAATACGAAAAAATATTCATTTTTCATCATTATTAAACAAAAAAGTTAAACCAATAGAAGAAAAAAATATTCAATTACAAAATGAAAATGAAATATTAACCAAATATCCAAAAGAAATAGTTCAAGAGGATGGTACAAAAGAATATTATAGTTTAAAAAATGATGGTAATATCATTAAAAGAGAATTCAAAGATGGTTCTATCGAGGAATTCGATCCCAAAGGTATCAAGTTTAAAGAAGTAGATATAAATAACAAAGTTACATTATTTAAAGGTTCTTCCTATACAGCTAAAGATTTTAAAAAACAGGGTTTTTCTTTGGAAAATATTAAAACAGCAGGTTTTACCAATAAAGAACTTCTGGAAAGTGGTTGTTTTACAATTAGCGAATTCCAACAATCGAATATTCCTTTAAACGATATTAACGATGATGTTCCGCTAAGTGTACTTAAAAATCATTATGCGAAAAACAAGTTAGCTCAAAAATATACTATGCAAGAATTAGCAGATGCACAGGTTACTTTAACAGATTTAAAAAACGACAATGTGTCAGTTTCTACAGAGATGATTACAGCTTATACGCTGGATGAAGTGGCAAAACTTTACACTGCCACAGCTTTAAAAACAGCTCAGGTCCCTTTAACTTCAGAGATAGTACAAAAATACAAAGTACCTTCATTAAAACAAGCTGGCTTTACAGCTAACGACTTTAAACAAGGACAAATTGAGTTAGCAGATATTAAGGATGATTTTGATATTTCAGATGTATATAATATTTATGAAGATAATCAAATTATTAAAGCTTATGGTCAAACAAAATTTTCTATTTTTAAGAATAGTCCATAAAATTTATTTTCATAATATTAAAGAAAATATTTGATATAGTTAGTTATATTATTTTCGAAAGAATTACAATTTATTAATATTTTTTATAAAATGAATTATATTTTATGTATAAAGTTTAATATTCTTCTTCTAACTTCTGATTTTGTATATTAATCAGAATTTTGTTTATTATTATTAATAATAATAAAATTTTGAAATCATTTATTTTTTAAAAATTTATTTAATTTTAAATATTTTTACTATTTTATTTTTTAAGAATTAAATACATTAGAAATTAAAATTAGAAATTTAACATTTTTGTCTATATAGTTAGGAGAAGAATTTTTTTTATTTAAAATTAAATTATTTATGTTTATTTAGAAATTTATTAATTTTTTTTAGTTATTTTTTTATTAAAAATTAAAATAAAATTATTTTTAAATTATTTTTGTATAAAATAATTTGATATATTTTTTAATTATTTTATAATTATGTTGAAATTTTTTTATAGAGAATTTTTTAAATAAATATTTTTTAATTTTTTTATTAGAATATTTATTTTAAAATAAAAAAATTGTTTAATTAAAAATTTTATAATTAAAAAAACAGAAAAGGAAATTTGTTTTAATTTTTATGTTAATTAAAAAAATGAATAATTTTATTAAATTTAAAAAAAATAAATTTTTTTTTATATTAATTTTATTGTTTTTTTTTATTTTTAAAAGGAATTTTGCAATAGCTATGATGGAAACAGGCGAACCGTCTGAATCTAAAACTAGTCAAGAAGTTGATAATTTAATTAGTTTTAAATTAGATAATATATTACAAACATCAGAAATATTTCAATTTAATAATGCTTGTAATCACATAGATTATGCTAATAGTATATTAAAAAAATTTAGTATTAAATTAAATGATCAATTAGATGTTCATTCATTAAAAGACTTTAAAGAAAAATTTTCTGGTTTTTATATTTACTTTTTTATTAGATTAAAATTTTTATGGTATATATATTCTCAAAATGAAAAAGATGCACATGTACTTTATGTTAATTATTCTTCTGAAATAGATCCAAAAGGAAATATTATATATATACCTTCTTTTAGACGTTTTTTCTATATAAGTTTAAATGATAAAATAAAAGAAGAAAATAATATTTTTTTTATTAAAGATAATGAAAGAATTGAAATTTATTGTAATAGTTATGATACTAAAAATTTCGTAGAAGATACTTTATCATTAGATGTTCACCGTATTAATTCAAATAATTTATTTCAAATTTTTTTAGATTTCGATATACAAGAAAAAAGTGATGGTTTATATTTATCTTTTATTTTATATAAACATGGATTTACAGAATTAAATTGTTATTCTTTTAAAATAGATTTTTCATTAGATACAAAAATAGATTTTTTCAAACAAATATCTTAGTTTAATAATAATTTTATGATTTTTTAGCATTATTTAATTAATTTTTTAAAATAAAATATTTTTTATTTAATTACATAATCAAAATTTGATATTTTTATTATTTTTTTATTTAATTTTTATTTTTTAATAATAAAAAATTCTCTTATTTTTCTTTTTAGAAAAAAAATTTTATATCTTTTTTAATTTTATTTTAAATTTATCTATTGCTTATAAATTATCTTCTATAATATTAAAAAGTAAATTATTATTAAAAAATAAAAATTACATTATAAATTTGTTATAATTTTATTTTTATTTTAACAAAATATGATATGATTAATTATTAAATTCTTATTTAATTAATTAAGATATAATTATTTATTTTTTTTAATGGAAATAAAATTTTTTATAAAAAAAGTTAGTTTAAATTTAAAAAATTATATTTTTATTATATAAAATATCTTAATTTTTTAATTCTATTATTATTTAAATTTTTTAGCAAATATTATTAATTATTTTTTAAATGAAAAATATAATAGTAAATAACTTTAAAAAAATATATTTTTTTAAAGTTATAAATTTTTGGATTATTAAAATTTTTTTAATTATTCTTATTAAGAATAACGAAATATTAATAAAATATAGTATGTAATTAATAAAAATTCAAAAAATGTTATTTAGAGGAGATTATCTATAAAAATAAAATCAAAATTAATTTTTTTTTATTAAAAATTTATAATAACTTAATAATAAATTTTTTTTGTCTATTTTTATTTTAAAATAAGATTAGTTTGAAAAAAATAAGGAGTGTTATAATCCAAAATGTTTTTAAAATCATTTTTTAAAAAAAAATGGATATTTATTGTTTTGATTATGTTTTTATTTTTAGTGTTAAGTAAAATATTTCAAAATAAAAAAAAATTTATTGAAGAAATTAATTTTTCTTCATCAATTCCAGCACCTAAAATGAAAGAAATAAAAATTCTTGGAAAAGAAAAATGGAAAAATATTCATAAAGAATATATTTTTTATGGATTAAACGGATTTTATTATTATAAAAAAGAATTACAAAAAGAAAAGAATAAACCTATTCGAAATCAAAATTCATCTTTAATTTCTTTTTACCAACATAAAATAGAAATGCAAAAAGAACCTAAAGATATATTAGGATTTTTACAAAAAACTTTTAAAGAATGGGGAAATACGGAAATTGGAGTTCCTGCATTTGATGATATTACTTTTATCAAATCTGAAAAATCTGTATTATATCCTTTTATTGAGAATTTTAAAGTTAATAATGATTCTGTTTCTCTTACTAAAGACAATTATTATTTAACTTTTACTTTTAAAGGTCCTAAATATTTGTTAGCAAAAGATGTTGATTTCTTTTTAGGAAACGCCAATTTACCTTATTATGATCGAGATACAAATATAATTTTAACAAAAAAATATTATCTTCATTTTAATCCAGTTCGTAATATTTTAAGTGTTTATACCGAAAAGTTTAATTATAATAAATACTATTTTTAAAATAAATTGAAATAGGAGAATAAAAATTTTTTATAAACTTAATTTTTTATTAATTTTAAAATTCAAATTTTTAATTATAAATATTTTTTTGGAGTAAAAAATAATCTTATATTTCTTAAAAATTTTTTGTAACATAGTATATTATTAATTAATATTTAACTATTTTGAAATTACAAAAAGATTTATTTTATTTTAATAAAGAAGGAAATATTATTTTTTATTAACTTTTTAATCTTTAAATTAATTTATTATTATTTTAATTATTTTTTTTTTTTTTTTGATTTTGTAAATCATATAATTTAGTTTTTTTTTAATCTTTTTTTGTTATCGTATTCATTTTCAAATTGTAAAAAAATATTATTATTTGAATCATAAACTTTAGTTAAAATTAATTTATTTTTTATTATATTGATTTTCATATTTAGAAATTTGATAACCATTTTGATCATAAACTTCCTTATATAAAAGTTTTTCTTCTAAATCATAATAATTTAAAAATTTTAATTTTTTTGTATTATCTTCAAAATAACTTTTAGAAAATATTAATTTATTTTTATTATAACTATTTTTATAATGAATACTTTTTTTATCATTACTAAAAAATTGTTGAATTAATATTATTTTTTTTTGATCATTATATTTATATTGATATTTAAAATTTTTCTCATTTTTTTCGTCATACATTTGAATTTTTATTAATTTTTCCTCAAAATCATATTTATTTTCATAAGTAAATAGTAAATTATCAGTATTTTCAAAATATTTTATACTTTTAGTATTTTCATTTAAGTTATTGTATCCAAAATTATTATTTAATTCATATAATCATTTAAAATTAAAATTTTTTATTTTTGGTTGAAAGATTATCACTGTTTTTTTCATTTTTTTTATAGATTAAAATAATAATAATTAACAACAATATTAAAAATAATAAAATTTAAAAAAATTTATTTTTTAAAATCATTTTTTTTTCTTAATGTTTGATATGATACATAAATAAGGCATTTTTTGAGAGCTAGACAAAATATACTTTTATTTATTTCTTAATATAATTATTATTTTAATATTATTGTAAAATAATTAATTTTATATTTTATAGTAATTAAATTTGCTATCATCATTTTATATTTATTAATGTATATTGATTATAATAAAAAATAACTAATTAACGAATTAATTTTTAAAAAGCTTTTTTTAAAAAAAGCTTTTTAAAAAAACATTATATTGTTGTTTTTTAATTTATATTTATGATTATATTTTATCTTTTAATTCATTTAAACGATTTTGTAGTGGTTTTTCTATTTGATTTTTTTGTTTTTTTAAAATATTTTTTATCAAATTACTATTCGATTTTTTTTCAATTTGATTCCTTATTGCGGATAATAATTTTGTTTCTCTTTTAATTATTTCTTTATGATTATTAATAATAAAATTTTCTTGAAAAAAATCATTATATAAATTCGTTAACAAGTCATAGATATTAATATTTTGAAATAATTCTGTTATTTTGGTTTCATCTTTTAAGAGACTTTGATTTTTTTTATTTTTTATAATTTTTAAATTATTTATTTCTTTTTCTATTTCTATTTTTTCTTTAATTATTATAGATCTTATTTGTTCGCTATATTGTAATTGTTTTTTTAATCTCTTTTCATATTTTTTTATAATGTGTTGGTGTCGGTTAATACAATTTTGTTGATTTGTTATTTTTAATTTTTGATTATTTAATACCATTATTTCATTATTAATTTTTTGTCTTTCTTCTAATTTATTTTCTATTGTTTTTTTTATTTTTTCTATTGTTTGTTTTATTTTTTTTGTTTTTTGATCTATTTTTAATATTTCTATTTCTTTATCTATTTGTCTTATTATTTCATCATATTTTTCTATATGTTTTTCTATTTTATCTTTTATTTCTTTTTTTTGTTCATTTATATTAGTTATTATTCTTTTTGTATTTTCTTCATATTTGTCTACTGCTTGTTTTTTAAATAATTTTTCCGAATCTATAGTTGAAAATGTTATATATAAAATTTTTAACAATTCATAATATTGTTTTAATTCATTAAATTTTTCTTCTTTTAATAAATCTTCTTTTAATAAATCTTCTTTTAATAAATCTTCTTTTAATAAATCTTCTTTTAATAAAAAAGAAGATCTCTCTGATGAATTTTCCATCTTATTTTTTATTTTATATTTGTTTTCTACATCAACTTGTTCTACAGCAAATATAACATGTTTATTTAGAATGAATAAAAAAATTAATAAAAGTAAATATTTAAAATATTTGAATATTGTTTTTATTTTTATATAAAATTCCATTATTTTTCCTTTTTCTTTCTTTTCTTTCTAATAATTTCGCTAATTTAATAATTTTTAATTAATTTTTCTAATAATAGAATAAATTTTTATAATTAATTTTGCAATTTTATTATTACTATCTTAATTATTTTCGTCATAAAGTCAATTTATATTAATTAATTTATAATTAGTTATTAAATATCAAAATATATATTTTAGTAAATTTATTATTTATTCTTAGTATATATTTATTTAAACAAATTACATTTTTTTTAAAATTAAAATGATAAATGTTATTTCTAATATTTAACATTTATTGTTAAAATTTTAATTGTTTGTTAAAGCGTGACCCAAAAAAGTTGGACCGTAAGAAAAGATAAAATAAAGGATGAATCACAGCATCATAAACCCTACGTAAAGTAAAACAAGAATCAAAATTAAAAGGAACATAAAAAGAAGAAAATAAAAAATAACATAAAATAAAGGGACATATAAGCGTTGAGATAAATTTATTGTAAAAAAATCATTTTTTATTTCTGCTAATTCATTATCAGGAGAAGCTATTAAATTCCAAACAAAACCGGTTAATAAAAAGATATTATAAGTGTGAATACAATATAAAAAAGATATTTTATTTTTAAAAGTTATTAGATTGGAATTATTTATTGATTTTTTAATATTTTTGATTATTATAAAAGTTAACATTATTATAATATTATAATAAGATATTAGTTTATAAATTGTTTTAATAGTTTTAATAGTGTTTTAATAGTGTAAATTTAATATTTTTATTGAATATAAATTCAATAAAAAAAATATAAATTCAATAAAAAAGGAAGGATTTGTTTGAATAAATGAAATTCAATGTTAAAATAAACTCTTTTTTAAATCATAATGTTTTAAAATGCTTTATACTTGGATTTGTTTTTATTTTGTTTTTATTGAAACCAAATGTTGTTATGGGAATAAAAAATAAAAATAATAAAAAAAAATTATCAATATGTAATTTAATTCCAATACTAAAGAATACAGATCCGATTTTATTTTTAGAAGAAGAAAGTCGTTTATTTAGACTACGAAACAAAAAAATTTCTTTATCTAATTATAAAGAAGACACAATGAAAGATGAACAAGAAGAAATTATGAAACATGAACAAGAAGAAAGATATGAAAAAGAAAAAGAAATTATACAAAATATAATTCAACAAAAATTAATGTTTTTAAAACAAAAATTACTTTTAATATCAAAATTGAAAGATCTTTTTGAACCGAGATATTTTCTTAATATTTCTAATAATAAAAATTTATTTGTATATTCTAGAAATTTAGAATATAAATTAAAAAAAATAATAAAATTAATAGAAAAAATTCAATTAAAAGCAAATTCTAAATTATACATTTTATTTTCTTTATATGAAGAAATATCAGAATTAGAAAAAGATATAAATAATTATGATAAAAATATTACTGATGAAGATTTAGAAGACTTAAAATTATTTTATTAATTAAATATTTTTTTATTATATAATTTGATTCAAAAAAAAGCTTTAATTAAATTAAAGATTAACTGAAATCAACCTAACAATACACTCAAAAAAAATAAAAGTCAACTAGCATTGTTGACTTTTTTAAATTAGCATTGTTGACTTTTTTAAAAGAAAAATTTTATTAAATAAAAGTATTAAATATTTAAAAAAAGAGAATCAATTTAAATATAAAATACTTATTATTAGTAATTAATAATTCAAAAGAATTAAAACAACATCTTTTTTTCTTAAATAATTTTTTAATCTAAAATTATTATTTGAATCAAACCTTTTTCTAATGATCAAAAAAAACTACTATTCAACCTCTTTTATTTAACTATGTTGATTTTTTGTATAAAATATTAAAAGTTTTTGTATAACGAAACATTTTCAAATTAGGTTGTAAAATTTTTTCAAGTTCGAATATTTTAAAATATAAAATTATTTACAATTTATTATTTAAGAAGATCTGTTATTTTTTTTCTTAATTTAATTTCTAAATCTATTTTTTCTAAAGTGATTTTATTGAAATTTTTTTGAAGAAAAGATTTTTTTCTCTCAGAAAAGATATTTGAAATTTTAAAAAACTGGAATTTCTTTCTTCAATGTTAGAATAATTCTTATTTTTAATTTTTAAATAAAATAATAAATCTTTTTCTAATTTAGTAATTTCTTTTGAAATTGAATTTTGTTGTCGAGTTAAATCATCTATTTGAGATTTTAAAATCTCAATTTCTTTTTCTGAATAATTAAATATTTTTTTTACATAATCTGTTTTTTGAACTTTTGAATAATATTTGCCAGCAAAAACTAATTTTTTTTTATAAAAATTTATTAATAAAAAAACAACAAAAAGAAAAATTTAAAATACAAACTGAAAAATGGTCTGGAATAAGATCAACTATTAGTAAAAAAGTAGATAAAGATTTAAGTTATATAGCTAATTAAACGAAAAGACATGGAATAAATTAAAAGTTGGTTTTCTTAATCTTTTACCTTAAAATAATAAGAGTTAAAAGTATCAACTAAATCAAAAAAGAAGTAAAAGTTTCGGTTCTGTAACCAAAAAAAGTAAGTTTAAAAAAATATTTAAATGGATAATACTTCTTTTACTCTTTAAGAGTTGGAAAAAGAACAACAAAAAGAAATAAAAGATCAAAATAGTTATGAAATAATCTTGTTAAAACATCTTTTTCAAACTCAATAAAGAACCTACTGATATATTATGAAATATAAGTTTAATATAACTTATTTATGAGATATGTTAGAATAATAGTAATTTAATATTTTTTTGGTTATTATAAAAAAATTTAGCAAATTTATCATAATAAATTATCAAAAATCAATATTTTAAATTTAATTTACTCGTATATCAATATTATAAATTTTTATGCTATGATAGATGTTGGAAAAATTTTGATAATCTGTTTTTGAATTTTTTTATTTTACTAAAAATTTATTTTTATTATTAAAATTAAAAAGTTTAAAAAAAGTCATTATAACATTATTTTTTATTTTAGAAAAATAATAAATAAAAAATGATTAAGTTTTTAATAAATTTTTGCACAATATTTTTAATGATTTAAAGTATTTATTTTTTATAAAATTTTATTTAATTTGTGGATAAAATTTAATTTTCCTAGATAATAAATATTTTATTCAGAAGGTGACAAATGATAAAGAAATCTTTATTTATAAAAAGTATTAATAATTATAAATTTATTCCTTTACCTCGTTTGCCAGAATTTTTTCTAATTGGTCGTAGTAATGTAGGAAAAAGTACTTTTGTTAATATTTTAACTAATAGAAACAAAATTTCTTTTGTTTCAAAAAAACCTGGTAAAACTATAAATTTAAATTATTTTTTATTAAATGATTCTTTTTATTTAGTAGATTTACCAGGTTATGGATTTTCTAAACAAAGTCAAAAAAATAAAAATAATATTTTTTACATTATTAATTATTTTTTAAAAAATAATTCTTTTGTCCAAATGATTTTTCAATTAATGGATTTTAAAGTTGGTCCAACTAAATTAGATTTACAAATTTATTTAGAACTAATTAAAAGTAATTTACCAATTACTATTATTTTTAATAAAAAAGATAAAATTTCGAGAAATAAAATTTTATTACAAATAAAAAATATTAATCAAAAATTTTTATTTTCTAATTTATCTTTTATACCAAAATATTTTTTATTATCTTGTCAAAATAAAGAAGGTTTACGAAATATTTTTGAGATAATAAATTTGAAATTAAAATATGAATTAATATATTAAATTTTGTTTTAATATTTTTTTATTTTTTTTTATATACAAATGATAAAATATGTAATATATAATATATAGATGATTGGAAAAATAATTAAAAAATAATGATGATTATCATATAATAAAGAAAACTTTTACTTTTTTTATATATTTTTAATTTTTTTTAGTTTTATTAGTTATTAAGAAAATAAATTTATAAATTTAGGATTAAATTAAATAAAAATATGATAATTAAAACAAAATATGATTTTCGATTAATAGAAATAAGTAGACATAAAAAATGGTTAGATAAAAAATATTTTCAAAAAGAGATAAATTGTGATCCACCAACAAAAACTTTTACAGTACTTTTGCCGCCTCCTAATATTACCGGTAAACTTCATTTAGGACATGCTTGGAATAATGTTTTACAAGATATTATTATAAGAAGAAAAAGAATGATGAACTTTGATGTTTTATTTTTGCCTGGCATGGATCATGCAGGAATAGCTACTCAAAAAAAAATTAAAGAGCAATTAAAAGAAAAAGGTTTTAAGGAAAAAGAAATTACAAGAGATCTTTTTTTAAAATATGTTTTTACTTGGAAAGAAGAATACTCAAAAAAAATTCGTAATCAATGGAAAATGTTAGGATTATCTTTAAATTATGAATATGAAAAATTTACTCTAGATAAATCATTAAGTGATATAGTAGAAAAAGTTTTTATAAAATTATATAAAAAAAAAATGATTTATCAAGATTATAAGATTATTAATTGGGATATTCAAATGAAAACTACTTTGTCCAATATTGAAGTTAAATATCAGAAGATTTCAGATAAACTTTTTTACTTAAAATATTTTTTAGTTGATAATAATAATAATATAACGAATAATTTTGTTGAAGTAGCGACAACAAGGCCTGAAACAATATTTGTGGATCAAGCTTTAATGGTAAATCCTAAAGATTCCAGATATCAAGGGATAGTGGGGAAAAAAGTTATAGTTCCTATTTCCGGACAAATAATTAAAATTATAAGTGATAATTTTGTTGATATTCAATTTGGTACTGGAATATTAAAAGTAACTCCTGCTCATGATGAAAATGATTTTAAATTAGGTAAAAAATATTTTTTGAATATTATTTCTTGTATTAAACCAGATGGTAAAATGGATGAAAGTGTAGTATCTTCAGAATATGGTAATATCAATTTTTTAGAATGTCGTCAAAAGATAGTTCATAAATTAAAAGAATCTGGTTTTTTAGTTAAAATGGAAAATTATGATCATTTAGTAGGTTTTTCTATTATTTCAGGATCAAGAGTAGAACCGATTTTATCTTTACAATGGTTTTTAAAAACTAAAGAAACTGCGCTTTTGGTTTTAAAAAAAAATAAAATTAATTTTTTTCCCAAACATTTTAAAAAGGTTTTTGAAAATTGGTTAACTAATTTGGAAGATTGGTGTATATCTCGTCAGTTATGGTGGGGGCATCCTATCCCTGTTTGGTATAAAAATGGAAAAATTAAAAAAGTTCAAAAAGAAAGCCCTGGACCTGATTTTAAGAAAGATCCAGATGTTTTAGATACTTGGTTTTCTTCTTCTTTATGGCCTTTAAGTACTTTAAATTGGTCTGATAAAAATAATAATTCTATTTTTTTTAAAAAACATTTTCCCACAGATCTTTTAGTCACTGGTTATGATATTTTAACTTTTTGGGTTTCAAGAATGGTTTTACAGAGTATTTGTTTAACTAAAAAAATACCTTTTAAAAATGTTTTATTGCATGGTTTAGTTAAAGATTCTAAAGGCCAAAAAATGTCTAAATCTAAAGGTAATGGTATTAATCCTATAGAAATTATGAATAAATATGGCACAGATTCTTTAAGATGGTTTTTAGTTAGTAATTCCTCTTTAGGATCTGATTTGTTTTATAATGAAAAAAAAATAATTTCTAGCTGGAATTTTATAAATAAGTTATTCAACATTAGTTGTTTTATTAAAAAAAATGTTACTTCATTTGATACAAATTTTAAAAAAGATTTTTTATTATTACATGAAAAATTTTTATTAACTCAATTATCTAAATTAATCAAAAAAGTAAATTTATTTTTTGAAAAATTTGAATTTAGTATTATAGGTAATATTTTAAATAATTTTATTTGGGAAGATTTATCTAATTGGTTTTTAGAATTTTTTAAATTAATAGAAAAAAAATCTAATTTTTATTTAAATTCACAAAAATTTTTGATGTATATTTTTAAAAATATTTTGCAATTATTACACCCTTTTATACCTTTTTTAACAGATAAAATTTATAATGATTTTTTCGATAATAAATCTATTTTGATTAGTAAATGGCCTAATATTTCTTTTATTGATACCCAATCTACTAATAATTTTCAAATTTTAAAACAAATTATTGTAAAATTTCGTTTTTTTAGACAATTTTATAGTATTTCTAAAAATACCTTATTTAAAATATATATAAAAACTTCTAAAAATAATTTAAAAGAATTAGAGCCTTTAAAAGATATATTGAAAAGTTTTTTAGGAGTTTCTGAAATTAAATTAGAAAAAAAAATAAAGAATGATGAGTATTATTTTTTATTTGTTGAAAAAAACATATTTGTTTTTATTGAAAAAGAATTTTTTTCTAAAATTAACGATAATAAAAAAAAGCAAGATTTTATACAACAAAAAGAATTTCTTTTGAAAGAAATTGAAAGAAGTAAAAATATTTTAAATAATCCATTATTTTTAAAAAAAGCTAAAAAAAATAAAATTTACGAAGAAAAAAAAAAATATAAAGAATATTTAAATAAATATGAAAAGTTAATAATGGAAAATAATATTTTTGAATTATCAAAAAAATAAAAAATAATTTTTATTTGATAAATTAAACTTATTTTTTCTAAATTAGGAAAAGAGAATTTTTTGATATGTTTTTCAATAAAAATATTTTTTATGTTAATTTTAAAAGTGTTATGAATCCAAAAGCTAATATAATTTTTACACATGGTTTAGGCGAAAATACTCAAGATTATGTTCATTTGGCTAATTTTTTTAATTCTTTAAGTTATAATATTTTATTATATGATGTAAGAGGCCATGGAAAAAGTAGTGGTAAAAAAGGAGATATTAAAAATTTTCATGTTTTTTTAGATGATTTAAAATATCTCGTTGATTTTGTAAAAAAGAAAAATAATTTAAAAATTTTTTTAATTGGTCATAGTATGGGTGGTATCATTGTTAATAATTATTTGGTAAAATATGGTAATGTAGACGGGGCTATTATCAGTTCTACTCCTGTTTTATTTTATAAAAAAAATAAATTTTTAAAATATCCTTTTTATTTTTTTAATTTTTTTAAAAAAAAGTTGAATTTTAATTCTTCTAAAATTACTTATATTCCGATAAAAAAAGGTTTTTATCCTTATCGATTAGATTTTGTTACTCCACGTTTATTAAGGAATTTGCTTTTTTTGAGTTTAATATATTTAGAAAAAAAAATTAATTTTTATTTAACAACTGTTTTGTTTTTATATAGTTTGAAAGATGAAATAGTTTTTTCAGAAAATATTAACGTTTTTTTTGATAAAATTATGTCCAAAGATAAATCTTTATATTTTTATGAAAAAAGCTATCATAATTTATTTCATGATATTGAAAAAGATAAAATTTTTCAAGATATATTTTTATGGTTAGAAAAAAAAATTTAAACCTTTATTTAATATTAATAAGTTAATTTTATTATTGAATCAAATTTTTCAAATTTTATTTTTTATTTTTTTATTTTGATATTTAATTTTTCAAAATTTATAATTGAATTTTTATATTTATTTTTTTTAAAAAAAGAGGCAAAATTAGAAAAAAATATGAATAAAAAAGAAATTTTAAAAATTAGTCATTTATCCACAAAAGAAGTTTTAAAATATTTAAAATCTCATTTAAAAGGTTTATCTTCAGATGAAGTAAAAAAAAGACAACAATTATATGGTTTTAATTTAATTAAACAAAATAATAATTCTAGTGTCATTAAGAAATTTATTAAACAATTTACTTCTATTTTTGCTATTTTATTATGGTTATCTGGTTTTTTAGCTTTGTTAATTAAAGAGTATCCTGTTGGAATAGCAATAATTTCAGTTGTGATCGTTAATGGTATATTTTCTTTTTTACAAGAAAGAAAAGCAGATAAAATTTTATCTTTTTTGAATAATATGATTCCGAAAAAAATTCAAGTTTATAGAGACAATAAAATAGAAATCATTAATACGACAGATTTAACTATTGGTGATGTTATTTTTTTAGATATAGGAATAACTGTACCAGCAGATGCAAGGATTATCGAAGATAATAATTTTTTTATAGATAATTCTATGTTATCTGGAGAAAGTGTTCCTTTAAATAGAAACTCTAAACCTAATATTGAAAAAAAGCAAATTATTTCCGAAATTCCTAATTTAGTTTATGCAGGAACTACAGTTTCTCAAGGAAGTGCTAAAGCAGTTATTTATTCTATAGGTGAAAATACTCAAATAGGAGAAGTTTCTTTTTTAGCACATAATATTAATAAAGGAGTAAATACTTTAGAAAAAAAAATTCATAATTTTACTAAAAATATTAGTATTATCGCTTTATGTTTATCTTTAATTGTTTTTATTGTTTGTTTTTGGCGTTATTATTATGGATCATATAAAAATAATTCTTTTTCCGTTTTAAAAGATGTTTTAAAACCGTCTATTATTGTTTCTTTAGGAATGTTAGTAGCAAATATTCCTGAAGGTTTATTACCCACTATTAATTTAAGTTTAGCTATTGGTTCTCAAAGAATGGCAAAACAAAAAGCTTTAATTAAAAAGTTGTTTTCAGTAGAAACTTTAAATTCTGTTACGGTAATTTGCACCGATAAAACAGGAACTTTAACAGAAAATCAATTAACTTGTCGAAAAATATTATTTCCTGGTGGTTTTGTTGATATTAGTGGAAATGGTTTTCAAAAAAAAGGAATATTTAAAAATTTTAATAAAAAAAATCATAATAAAATTTTAAATAAAATATTTATTGCTTCGATAATTTGTTCAGAAGCTAATTTAGTAGATGATCCGAATTTCAAAGACTCTCATAAGATAATAGGGAATCCTACTGAAGGATCAATACTTATCGCTGCTGTTAAATATGGTTTAAATATACAAAAAGTGAGAAATAATTTTAGTATAGAAAAAATAATTCCTTTTTCTTCTGAAACTAAAAAAATGGACGTATATGCTAAGAATATATTTCAAGAAAAATATTATGATATTAATGATCAATATTTATTTATAAAAGGTGCTCCTAGTGTTATTTTGAAAGATTGTTATTTTCAATATAAAAATGAAAAAGTTATACCTTTCACTCAAGAAGAAAAAAAATTTTTTATTGAAAAAAATGAAGAATTATCTCATCAAGGTTATCGTATTTTAGCTATTACTTATAAAAAAATAGAACAAAAAAAACATAATGATAAAAATAATATGGTTTTTTTAGCTTTTTTTGTTCATTATGATCCTCCAAAAATAGAAGTACGTAATTCAGTTAAACTTTTATTAAAAGCTGGATTAAAAATTACTGTTATTACTGGTGATTATGGTCCTACAGCTATTTCTATAGGAAAAAAAGTAGGAATTATTAAAGATAAATTTTTAAATATAGATGGAACAGAATTAGAAGAAATGAATCAGCACAAATTACAAAATATTCTAAAAACTAAATTACCTATATTTTTTTCTAGAACTACCCCTAAACATAAGTTAAGAATTGTAGAAGCTTATAGATCGAATCAAGAAATAGTAGGGGTTATTGGTGATGGTGTTAATGATATTTTAGCTATGAAAGCTTCTCATATTGGAATTTCTATGGGAAAAACTGGTAAAGATGTAGCAAGAAATTCTTCTGATATGATTTTATTAGATGATAATTTTTCTACTATTCCTAAAGCAGTTTTAGAAGCTAGAGGTATTTATTCTAATATTAAAAAATTTATGTTTTATGTTTTAAGTTCTAATGTGCCTCAATTTTTTCCTATTATTTTGATGGCTTTTTTTCGTATACCTCTTTATTTAAATGTTATGCAAATATTAGCTATAGATTTGATTACAGATTTATTACCTGCTATAGCTTTAGGAGGAGAAGAGCCTGAATCTAACTTATTAGAACAAACACCTATTAAAGAAAAAGATAATTTACTAGATACTAAATTATTAAAAAGAAGTTATGGTTTTTTAGGATTAATAGAAGGAATTTTAGCTTTGATATTTTTTTTATTACATGGTGGATTATGTTTTTTTAATCAAAAAATATCTTTAAAAGAAATATCCCTAAATGAACATTTTTTATTCGCTTCTACTATGGCTTTTGGCGCTGTTATTTTTTCTCAAATAGGTAATGTTTTTGCTTGCCGTTCTGAAAAACTTTATTTTTGGCAAACTTGGAATAAAAAAAATAAACTTTTATATATTGGTGTTTTTAGTGAATTGATTTTATTTATTTTAATTTCACAAAATGTTATTTTTTTAAATAATTTTTTTGGTACAGTAAAAATAGGTTTTTTTAATTATTTATCATTGAGTTTATGTATATTTTTAATGTTACTTTTTGACACTATTTTTAAATTTTGTAATAATAATAAAAAAATAAATGAAAAATAATTTAACAAAAAAATTTTTTAAAATTTTTTTGTTAATTTGTTAATAATTATAATATTTTAATATTTCAAAAAAAGAGAGATAATAAATTGAAACTTATTGTAGGATTAGGTAATCCAGAAAAAAAATATAAATATACACCTCATAACATAGGTTTTTTGATGATAGATTATTTTTTAGAAAAATTAAAAAAAAATAATATTTTTTTATTAAAAAAAAAAAAAAATGTTTTTTCATATTTTTTTGAAGTGGATAAACAAAAAATATTATTATTCAAACCTCAGTTATATATGAATTTATCTGGTATAGAAATTAAAAAAATTATTTCTTTGTATCAAATAAATATACAAGATATATTTGTCTTAAGTGATGATATTTATTTGTCTCTAGGTAAATTTAAATTAAAAAAAAAAAGTGGTCATGGAGGTCATAATGGAATAAAAAATATTATAGAAAATTTAAATACAAATAATTTTATAAGATTAAAAATAGGTGTTGGTTATAATTCTAAAACCAAAATAGAAGAATATGTTTTGCAACCTTTGGATAATGAAAAAATAAAAACAATTATGATCAATTTTGATTTTTTTTCAAATATTTTAATTAATTTTATAAGAGGAATATCATTTGAAAAATTAATCAATATTTCTAGAGAAAAATTTTAATTTTTTTTCAACAAAATAATAAGAATTATAACAAAAATTAGTAATAATATTGAAAATATTTTTTTTGTATGATATAATTAATTGTAACTTTATTTTGGGTAAATTTAATTT
>NZ_JHUK01000002.1 GCF_003263355.1 Candidatus Phytoplasma oryzae
ATTAAAAAAAATATAAAAAAAGAAATATATAATGATAAAATAGAAAAAATTGATATTAGTCAAAATTTAAAACAAAAAAATAAATTTAATTTTAATCAAATTATTGAATTAAATTTTCAAGAAATACCTTTTGAAAAAGAAAAAGCCAAAGATTTTTTAAATAAATATAAAATTTTTAGTATTAAAGGTTATATTCAAAAACCAGAATATATCATGACTAAAAATAAAAGTATTTTGTTTTCATTTTATCTTTTAGATAAAATTTCTAAACAAGATTCTGTAATATATAGAAAATTTTTTTTGCTTAATGACCCAAACTTAAAAAAAATAAAAAAAGATTTTCAAGAGGGTTATTATATTAAAATCAACTCTTTTATAGACAAATATGAAAAAAATCAAGAATATTTTTTTAATTTTGATTTAGATCCGAAAAATAATTATCAACCTTATCAAATATTAAGTCAAATTCCGCTTAATTTTGAAAGAGTAGATAATTACAATGGAAAAAAAAGAATTGAATTCCATTTACATACCAAAATGTCTAATTTAGACGCAATAACAAGTGTAAAGGATTATTTAGAAATTGCTGAAAAATGGCAGCATCAAGCAATAGCTTTTACAGATCATAGTGGTATTTATGCTTTTCCAGAAATTGAAAAATTTTCTAAAAATAAAAAAATAAAACCTATTTTAGGTGTAGAAATAGATTTTATAGAAGAAAAAAAAATTTTTATTACTAATCAAAAAAAAAATCCAATTTTTAATAATTTTATTTTAAAAAATCATAATTATGTAGTGTTTGATTTAGAAACTACTGGTTTATCTAAAAATAGAGATAAAATTATTGAATTATCAGCTGTTAAAATAGAAAATGGTAAAATAACAAAAGAAATTTTTAATGAATTAATTAATCCTCAAACCAAATTAAATAATATCATTAAAGACTTAACTGGTATTAAAAATGAAGATTTATATGATAAACCAACTATCGAAGAAGTTTTACCACGTTTTTTAAAATTTATTGAAGGTTATACGTTAGTAGCTCATAATGCTTTTTTTGATATAGGTTTTTTAGAAGAAAAAATTAAAAAATTAAATATTAATTTTAAAATTCCATCTGTCATCGATACTTTATCTTTAACCAAAAAATATTTTGGACAAAAAATGAAATTCTTTTCTTTAAAAAAAATAGCAAATTATTTTAAAATTAAACAAAATATGGAAGGAAATCACCATAGAGCTTTATTTGATGCTAATACAACAGCCTTAGTATTGATAGAAATTTTTAAAAAGTTAGAAGAACAAAATATTATTTCAATTGACGATTTAAAAGAACCTTTAGAAAGTATTTATGAAAGACCTTATCATATAAATATTTTAATTCAAAATCAAAAAGGTTATAAAAATTTATTCCATTTAATAAGTGATGCTTTAACTATAGATTTTCATAATAAACCAAGAATTTTAAAATCTAAATTAGAAAAAAGAAGAGAAGGAATATTAATAGGTAGTGGATGTTCAAAAAGTAATGTTTTTGAAACAGCATTAAATTATAATGACCAAGAATTAGCTAAAGCTATTTCTTTTTATGATTATATAGAAGTTCAACCTATTCCAGCTTATAAAGATATAATTTATGATTTAGGTGGAGATGAAAATGCCATCCAAACTATTCAAAAAACTATCTTAAAAATTATTAAAGAAGCTCAAAAACAAAATAAAATTATTATCGCCACTGGTAATGTTCATTATTTACATCCTTATGAAAAAATTTATAGAGAAATTTATATAAATGCTAAATTAATCGGCGGAGGTATACATAAATTATATAAATATTCATCTGAAAATTTACCAGATAATTATTTATTAACTACTCAAGAAATGTTAAACCATTTTCATTTTATCAAAGATGAAAAAACCAAACAAGATATAGTTATAAATAATACTCATTTATTAAATGAAAAAATAGAAAAAATTAAAATTTTTCCCAATAATCTTTTTTTTCTACCAGATGATACTTTTAAAGAAACACTTAAAATAAAAAGTATTAAAGAAGAAATTAAAATATTAATAGATAAAAAAATTAAAAATATTTACGGACATTTTATTCATCCTTTAATTAATAAAAGAATAAAAAAAGAATTAAAAAGTATTTTAGGAGATGATAAAGAAAATAATAAAACGAATAAAAGTATTGCTCCTATATATTTTTTAACTTATCTTTTATCAAAAAAATCAATAGAAAATAACTATCCAGTAGGTTCGAGAGGTTCTATAGGATCTTCTTTAATTGCTAATCTTTTAGAAATAACTGAAGTAAACCCTTTAAGACCTCATTATATTTGTCCTAAATGTAAATATACTATTATTCAAATGACTTCAAAAGAAAGAAAAAATGAAGAATTTAAAAAATATATTGATAAAATAGGTAAGGATCAAAATAATTATGAAATTTTATCCAAAGTTTTTTCAGGATATGATTTGCCAGATATACTTTGTCCTTTTTGTAAAATAAAATTTCTGAAAAATGGTCAAGACATACCCTTTGAAACTTTTTTAGGTTTTGAAGGTAATAAAACTCCTGATATTGATTTAAATTTTGCAGGAGATTATCAAAGCAAAGCTCATGATTATATAAAAGAATTAATGGGTGAAGAAAATGTCTTTAGAGCAGGGACAATCCAAACTGTTGCTAAAAAATATGCTTTTGGATATATCAAAGGTTTTATAAAGGAAAAAAAATTAGAAAATAAAATACGTTTTTGTGAAATTTACAGAAGAGCAAACATTATAGAAGGAGTGAAAAGATCTACTGGACAACATCCCGGCGGAATAGTTGTTGTACCTAAAAAAAATTCTATTTTTGAAATAACTCCTGTTCAATATCCTGCTAATGATATTAAGTCAACTTGGAAAACTACACATTTTGATTATCATTCTTTTGAAAAAAATTTATTTAAAATAGATATTTTAGGTCATGATGATCCTACAATGATAAAATTTTTTATGGATTACGTTAAACAAAATCCTAGTAAATTTCCATTTAAAAATTATCAAGATATTCCTACTGATGATCCTGAAGTTTATAAAATTTTCTCAAACCAAAATAAAGATATTTCTGCAAAAAATGCTATTTCGTCTCTAGCAATACCAGAATTTGGAACTAACTTTGTTATAGAAATGTTAAAAACAGTTTATAAAAAAGAACAACAAAATTTTAATTTTTCTACTTTGGTAAAAATATCTGGACTTTCGCATGGAACTGATGTTTGGTTAAAAAATGCTCAAGATATTTTACATAAAAAAGGGGATTTTAAACAATACGAAAAAACAATTTCTTTTAATGAAATAATTTGTTGTCGTGATGAAATTTTAAAAACTTTAATTCAAAAAAATATAGATCCATTAAAATCTTTTGAAATTATGGAATTTGTACGTAAAGGTAAACAACATTCTCATCCACACGAATGGCAAGAATTAATTAAACCTATAGAAAATAAAATTGAAGAATGGTATTTGAAATCATTAAACAAAATTAAATATCTTTTCCCTAAAGCACATGCTACTGCTTATGTTTTAATGGCTATAAGAATAGCATGGTTTAAAGTTTATCACCCAATTTTATTTTATAGTGGTTTTTTTTCAAAAAGGGTCGATCAGTTTGATTATAGTTTAATGTTAAAAGACAATAATTATATTAAAAAAAAAATATCACAATTAGAATATGATTCAATAAGAAAAAAAATTACAACCAAAGAACAAAGTATATTAAATACTTTAAAAAATACTTCTGAAATGATTCAAAGAGGATATAAATTTTTACCAATTGATTTAAATAAATCAGAAGCTTTTTTATTTGTTATTGAAAATGAAAATTATTTAAGAATGCCTTTTATTACTCTAGATGGTTTAGGTGGTGTTGCTGCAGAAAGCATAGTCGAAACCAGAAAAAAAAAATTATTCGATAAACAAGATTTTAAAGAAAGAATTAAAGTTAATAAAACTCTTTGGAAAAAATTTGAAGAATTAGGAATTATAAATAATTTACCAGATTAATAATTATTTTCAAAAAAATAATTCTATTAAATAAAATCATATTTTTTTATATAAGTTATTTACAATAAGTAATAATATAATATATAATAATTGTATACTATATATTACTACTTAGTTTTTTTAAATAAAAGAATTAAAAAAATAAATACAGAATACAATAAAAATTTATTTAAATAAAAAAGAGAGGATAAATATTATTAAATGAAAGTAATTGTAATTGGTTGTACTCATTCCGGCACTGCTGCAACTAAAACAATATTAAAAAAATATAAAGATGTAGATGTGACTATTTATGAAAAAAATGATAACGTTTCATTTCTTTCATGCGGAATAGCGTTATATATTGGCGGAGTAGTAAAAGACCAAAAAGGATTATTTTATTCTAATCCGAATGAACTTTCACAAATAGGAGCAAATGTTAATTTAAAACATGAAGTTTTAGAAATTGATTTCAATAAAAAAATCATTGTAGTAAAAAATTTAGAAAAAAATAAAAAATTTATTGATGTTTTTGATAAGTTAATTATTTCTATGGGATCGTGGCCAATAATTCCAGAAATAAAAGGTGTTGATTCAAAAAACGTTTTATTGTCTAAAAGTTTTGAACATGCTAATAAAATTATAGAATATGCTAAAAATATCAAAAAAATAACAGTTATAGGCGCAGGTTATATTGGAGTAGAATTGGCCGAAGCTTTCGCTAAACAAAATAAAAATGTTAATTTAATAGATACCCAAGACAGGATTATGTCTAAATATCTTGATAAAGAATTTACAGATTTAGCTGAAAAAAGTCTCGCAGAAAATAATGTTAAACTATTATTAGGACAAAAAGTTATTAATTTTCAAATAAAGGATAATTTAGTTACCCATGTTAAAACTGACAAAGGTTGTTATGAAACCGAATTAGTAATAATGTGTATTAGCTTTAAACCTAATACTCAATTAGTTCAAAAATATTTAAAAACATCTTCTAATGGGGCTTTAATAGTTAATGATTTTTTACAAACTTCTAATCCAGATGTTTATGCTTGTGGAGATTGTACTAATATCTTTTTCAATCCTACTCAAGAATATAAATATATTCCTTTAGCCACAAATGCTATTCGTATGGGTACTATTATAGGACTGAACATAAAAAAAAATCAACAAAAATATTTAGGAACTCAAGGTACAAGTGGTATTAAAATTTTTGATCTAAGTATTTCTTCTACAGGTTTAACAGAAAATACAGCTAATGATGCTAAAATAAACTGTGATACTGTTTTAATTAAAGATGCTAATAGACCAGAGTTTATGCCGAAATATAATCCTGTTTTATTAAAAATTATCTTTGATAAAAAAACACGTCAAATTTTAGGTGGACAAATTTTATCAACTACTGACTTAACTGAAAAAATGAATACTTTAAGCGTTTGCATTCAAAAAAAAATGACTATAAATGAATTAGCTTTTGTTGATTTCTTTTTTCATCCTTATTTTAATAAACCTTTCAGTTTGTTAAATTTAGCAGGTTTAAAATCTTTAGAAATGTTATAAAAGCATTTCTTTTTTTCTAAATAAAAATAAAAAAAATATTTTTATTTAGAAAAAAAAGTAAAATTTTTTTCTTTTTAATAATATTTTTTATTATTTTTACTAAATTAAGCTTTTAATTATTCACCATATTGGTATTCATAAACAACAATCCCTAAATCATCATTTTTTATTTTTTTAATTATTTTTCCTTCATGATCATATTCATATTCACATAATAGTTTATCTATGATCTTTTTATTTCTTATAAAAAAGAAAATTTTAGAAATCCAACTTCTTTTTGTTTTTGTTATACTATAAAAAATTTTTTTTATTTTTTGACCATTTTCATTGTAAATATAATTATAAACTTTTTTTTTAATAGGGAAATTAATATTTTCTTGAGCTAAAAACTTAATTTTGCTTTTTAACTTTTTATTTATTTTGTCATATTTATATTGAATTAATATTTTATTATTTTTGTTTTTTTCAAAAATAAGTTGATTTTCTTCATTGTATTCAAGTATATTTTCACAAATTATTTGATTATTAATTTTTATTTTTTTATTTACAACAAATAAATCATCTTGACTAACTTGATTATAAAAATATTCAATATCCTTATTATCTAATAAATATTTTTTTTGGATTAATTCCTGATTAATATCATATATGTATATAACTTTATCATTGTGATTATTTTTATTAATTTTCATAATTTTGTTTATATGTTCTGAAGAAGCATAAACTTTTTCAGAAATAACATTTTGTTTTTTTGTTAAAAAAAATATAAAAATCATAATAATTATTAAAATTTGAAATTTTATTATTAACTCCTTTTTTTGTTTTATTTCATTTTTATTTTTTTTTTTAAATAATTGCATTTTATAAAAAAATTTCCTTCTAATTGGACTATAAATCAATAATATGTGTTTTTTTACATATTAATTTAGTAATTCTAAATATCTAAAAATTTAATAATTAAAATAACCTAAAAAAATAAACACTATTTTATAGTATAATTGAAAAATATTTAAAAAATAAAATAAATTTATAATTTTTTTGGATATTATCAAAATTAATTGTTTTTATTTTAAAAAAAAATATAATAATATTGATATTTGAAATATCTTCAAAATCTAATATATTTAATTTTCTATTTTTATAAAATTTATGAAAGATGCTGATAAAAAATAATGGATATAAATTCAAATGAAGAATTTTCTTTTTTATTTCTTTTATCGCTTTTATTTTTTTCAAAATTATTTTTTATATTATTTTATCAATATAATTCGCAAAGAATTGATTTAATTGAATCTGAAATACAAAAAAATTCAATATTAATTGATAAAATAAAATTAACAAATGAACAAAAATTTAAAGAAAATATTTCTTTACTAAATGAGAATCATATATTAAATAATTATTTACAAAAAATTATCAAAGATAATGGTACAAAAGAATATTATAGTTTAAAGAATAAAGGAAATATTATTAAAAAAAAATATATAAATGGTAATATAGAACAATTTGATCAAAATGGTATTAAATTTTTATCATTTAATAAATTAAATAATAAATGGACTTTATTTAAAGATTCTCAATATAATGTGAAAGATTTTCTAAAAATGGGATTTTCGCCGCAAATATTAAAAGATTCTAATTTTAAACTAAAAGAACTAAGATATCAAGGCGGTTTAGAGTTAGAAGAATTGAAAAAAATTAATTATCAAAATAACTTGTTAAAAATTAAAGATCTTAAAGAAGCTGATTTTACTTCTACAGAATTACAAAAAAATGGTTTTAATATTAATGAAATATATCAAATATTTGCTTATTCAAATGAACAATTAAATGAATTAGGTATTTTATAATCAAAACAATTCTTTAAATAAAATAAATTTTAAATTAAATAAATTTTTGATTTATTTTAAAAAATTATCAATAAAATTATTTGTTTATATATACTTTTTAAAAAAAATTTATTTTCTTTTTTATTTTTTTACAATTATAAATATTATTTATATCTTTTCATCAATAAATACACAATTTAAAAGACCAAAAATAATTAATGTTTTTTAAAAATTTTATAAAAAAGTTTTAAATAAAAAACTTTGATTATTAATTATGATATATTTTTTTAAACTATAAAAAATTTTTTTTAAAGTAAATAATAAATGTATTTTTTTCTTAAACTTTTATTTATTGAAAAAAAAATTAACTTATATTTACAAAAAGAAATTTCTTTAACATAAATAAATTAATATTAGATATTATTTTCGATAAACTTATAATAACTTAATATAAAAAAAAATATAAAAATTTAATAATTTCATAAATATTTGAATATTTATCATCAAGTTTTAAATATTTTTCTATATTTTTTTAATATTTTTTGATAATCATTAATTTCAATAATCATTTTTTGAATAAAAATATTATTAAAATTTATTTCAGTTAAATGAAAATCTTCTTCATGAAAATAAACTAAAAAATAAGCTTTTGAAGAATCGGAACAATATAATCTACAATAAATTTGGGCTAAATAATAAGGAGGAATTATATTCTTACTACAAATTTTTTTCCAAATATGTATATTTTTATTTTGAGGACATTTGATTTCTAACATTGTTTTTGTTTCA
The DNA here is from genome assembly GCF_003263355.1 of Candidatus Phytoplasma oryzae. Taxonomy (GTDB): domain Bacteria; phylum Bacillota_I; class Bacilli_A; order Acholeplasmatales; family Acholeplasmataceae; genus Phytoplasma; species Phytoplasma oryzae_B. The sequence continues at coordinate 8,214 of NZ_JHUK01000002.1, forward strand.
GAATGAAAACCATCCAAAGAAGCTATTATATTTTCTTTAACAAATACAGCTGGTTCATAATTTCTTTTTTTTAAAATACTAAAAAAAAGATTAGCATGAAGTTTTATTTTTTTTTCTAATTCTTTTTCTTTATTAAAAGATAAAGAATTTTTAAATATTTTATTTTTAATTAATTCTTCTTTGGAATTATAAGGATCTAAACCCATAATGATGCCTATTTCATAATCATTTATATATTTTTTTTGATATTCTAAAAAATCATAACTATTAGGTTTTATATTTATTTTCATAATACATATCTTACCGTTTTTTCATTATTTTTAATATTATTTTAAAATTACTTGAAAAATAAAAGACAAAATAAAGATATCAAACAAATTTTGATTTATTTTTTTAATAAAAAAAATAAAATTAACATTTAATAAAATTTAAAACATTTTATTAGATTTAAAAAAAGAAAATACTTTTTTATTAAAAAAAATAAACAAAGAATTAGGAATAAAGAAAATTTATACGTATAAGATATCTTTTTTTTAATTCAATGTCAATTTATTTATATTTTTTAAAATATTTTTTAAAATATTTTTTAAAATAATTTTAAATATAAAATATAAAATACAATAAGTTATGATAAAAATTATTTATTTAACTGAAAAAAAATAATTTAAAAGTTAGTAAAAAATTATATTAAATTATTATCAATTCAAATATTTTTTTATAAATTAATAAATTTTAACAAAATACAATTTTTAAAAAATAAATATATTATTTTATTTTCATTATTTTTGTAAAAAAATAAACAATTAATTTTAAGATAAAAAAATTATATTTCCTAATAAATTAATACTTATTTAAAAAAATATAATTAAATAAAAAAAAATTTATTATGAATAATTTAATCAATTTTTAATATATTAATATAATTTTTAACAAATTAAAAAAACCAAGAAGATTTACTTTTTTTATAATTTTTAGCTTTATAAATATTTTTCAATTCTTGTAAAAGTTCTTTTTCTTTATTAGATAAATTTGTAGGAGTTTGAACCTTAACTATTATATAATGATCTCCTTTTTTATAAGAAGATTGTAAATAAGGAATTCCTTTATTTTTTAATCTAAATTTAGTATCTGTTTGTGTTCCTGCTGGAATTTTAAGACTCACTATTCCATAAATAGTGGAAACATTAATGACTTCTCCTAATATAGCCTGAAAAAAATCAATATAAACAGTAGAATAAACATCTTGATTTTTTCTTTGAAAAATATCATGAGGTCTAACTTTAATATTTACGTATAAATCACCATTCATTTCGCCTAAAGAACCACCATTACCCTCGTTTGCTATCTTTAAAGTCATATCTTCTTCCACTCCAGCTGGTATATCTAATTGCATTGTTTTTATTTTGTTTGCTCTTTTTTTTCCTCTGCAAATCAAACATTTATTTAAAATTGTTTTACCTGTTTTATGGCATTGAGGGCATATCTGTTGAGTAGTAATATTGCCTATTAAAGTTCTTTGAAATGAAGAAATATAACCAGAACCATTACAGTAAGAACATACTTTAATATCTTGTGAACTTCGAGCTCCTGTTCCTTTACATTCTTTACAATCTTCTTCGATATTAAATTTAACATTCTTTTTCGTTCCTAAAGCAGCTTCTACAAAATCAATAGTAATTTGAATATTTTTATCTTCACCTTTATTAGAATATTTTTTGTGACTTCTCTTTTGACCACTAAAAATATCTTCAAAACCTTGGAATATATCGCTAAAATCAAATTCACTTTGGTTAAAACCTTGAAAACCACTACTATTTTGATTAAAGTTATTAAATTCATTATGACCAAAACGATCATATCTTGCTTTTTTTTGAGGATCATTCAATACTTTAAATGCTTCTTGTACTTCATTAAATTTTTTTGCAGCATCTTTTTCTTTACAAAGATCTGGATGAAATTTTTTACAAAGTTCTCTATAAGCTTTTGTAATTTCTTCTTTACTAGCATTTTTAGACAATCCTAAAATTTCATAATAGTCTTTCTTTTGATTCACAATAAAAACTCCTCATTTATAATATAAATGTATTTTTGAATAATAAATAAACCAAAAAAAGAATAAAATCTTTTTTTGGTTGATTTTGAAAAAAGCATTAAAAAAAAATAAACCCTATTTTTTTTCTTCGAATTCCGCATCTACTACATCATCAGCAGCAGATTTTTTATCTTCATCTGTTTTTGTATTACTATCATCATTGCTTTGATTCTTTGATTGTTCAGTATTTTGTTGTTTTTCTTGTTGTTTCTTTTGATAAGCTTTGATAGCTATTTGTTGTGATTCTTTCGATAAAATATCTATCTTTTCTTTAATTACACTAATATCATCACTTTTTAAAACTGATTCTAAATTTTTAACATGTTCTTCTATATTATTTTTTTCTTTATCAGATAAATCATCTTTTAAAGTTTGTAAAGATTTTTTAGTTTGAAAAATTAATTGTTCAGCTTCATTAAGAATATCTATTTTCTCTTTTTGAATCTTATCTTTCTCAGCATTTTGTTCAGCTTCTGCTATCATTCTTTCAATTTCTTCTTTAGTTAAATTACTGCTGCCAGAAATAGTAATATTTTGTTTTTTGCCAGTTTCTAAACTTTTAGCTTGTACAGAAACAATACCATTTACGTCAATATCAAAAGTCACTTCAATTTGAGGTTCACCTCTAGGAGCAGGAGGAATATCATCTAAACGAAAACGACCCAATGTTTTATTATCTTTAGCTAAAGATCTTTCTCCTTGTAAAACATGAATATCCACCGAAGGCTGATTATCAACAGCAGTAGAAAAAATTTGAGATTTTGACGTAGGAATAGTAGTATTTCTCTCGATTAATTTAGTAAAAACATTTCCTAAAGTCTCAATTCCTAAAGATAAAGGTGTAACATCCAATAATACAACATCCTTAACATCACCAGATAAAATTCCTCCTTGAATAGCTGCCCCCATAGCTACAACTTCATCAGGATTAATACTTTTATTAGAAACCTTTTTAAGTTCTCTTTCAACTGATTCTTGAACAGCTGGAATTCGTGTTGAACCACCAACCAATAAAACTTCATCTATTTGATCACGAGTAAGTTTCGCATCTTTCAACGCTACTCCAATAGCATCTAAACATTGTTGTACTAAATCTTCTGTCAATTGATTAAATTTAGCTCTAGTTAAATTACAATCTAAGTGAAGAGGAACGCTATTGCCATTTATCATAGTAGAAGAAATAAATGGTAAAGATATTTGTGTAGAAGTAACTCCACTTAACTCTTTTTTAGCTTTTTCAGAAGCTTCTTTTAATCTTTGCTCAATTCTTGGATCTCCTGATTTTAATAAATCAATACCATGTGCATTTTTAAATTCTTGCACTAAAAAATCTAAAATTCTTTTATCAAAATCATCGCCACCAAGATTGTTAATACCACGTATAGCAGCAACTTTAAAATTACCATCAGCTAAATTCAAAATAGAAACATCAAAAGTTCCTCCACCTAAATCAAATACTAAAATATTTTGTTCTTTTGTGCTTCTCTTATCTATACCATAAGCTAAAGCAGCTGCTGTAGGTTCATTAATAATTCTTTTTACATTTAATCCTATAATTTTGCCTGCATTTTTAGTTGCTTGTCTTTGATTATCATCAAAATAAGCAGGTACAGTAATAACTGCATCAACTACTTCGGCTCCTAAATATTTTTCAGCTGATTTTTTAAGATTTTGTAAAATTAAAGCACTAATTTGTTCAGGACGCTTTTTATCTTTACCTGTTTGAACCCATACATCTTTACCCATTTGTCTCTTGATAGAAACAATAGTATAAGGATTAGTAATCATTTGTCTTTTAGCAGACTCTCCTACTAAAATTTCATCTCCATTAAAAGCTACCACAGAAGGAGTAGTACGGCTTCCTTGTTCATTAGTAATAACTTTAACTTCTTTACCTTCTAGAACAGCCACACAAGAATTGGTTGTTCCTAAGTCTATTCCAATAATTTTATTCGATACTTTCTTCATTATTATCACTCCATTTATTTATTTTAACCATAGCAGGTCTAATTACTAATTCTTTATATAAAAAACCTTTTTGCAAAACTAAAACATTTGTATTATTTGGTTGATTTTTATCTGAAATCTTAGATATAGCATAATGTAACTCAGGATTAAATTTTTCTCCCAAAGATTTAATTTCTTTAACACCATTTTTTTCTAAAATTTCCTTAATTTGTTGATAAATCATTTTAAAACCTGATAAAAAATTTTTTAATAAATTATCTTTTGTCTCTGTTTCTAAAACTTTTTCTAATTGTTCAAAAGGAACTAAAATATCCTTTATCAAATTAACAGAAGCATACTTTTTATCTTTTTCATTTTCTTTAATCATTCTTTTTTGAAAATTGTCTAAATCAGCTTTATATCTTAACCTTTCATTAATTAAGTTTTTATTAACTTCAATTAAATCATTTTCTAATTTAGAATAACTTTCTTCTAACTTTTTATTATTATCTTCTAATTTATAAACTAAATCTTCAAATTTATTTTTCTCTACATTATCTTTATCTTTTTGATCATTTTTTTTAATTTTTTCTTGATCATATATTTTATGTCTTTTTTGACTAATATCAGATTTTGTAGTTTCTTTGTCTTTATTGCATTCACATCTTTTTTCATTTTTATTATCTAAATTATATGAATTAGTTTGTTCAATCTTTTGTTCTGTTTCCTCCTTTTCTTCTTTTTCTTTTTGTTCTAAATCCATTATTTTCACTTGAAAAAACACTCCTTTTTGATTCAAAATTTTATTATATTTATAATTGTTTATAATACCTTTCCTCAAATAAATATGTTAAATGAGCTGATAGATATTCTAATATAGGTATAATTTTATTATATTTCATTATAATAGGACCTAAAATACCAATAAAACCTTTTTCATTTTTACTAATTTTATAAGGAATAGAAATTATAATAAATTCACTATAAGGCCACAAAGTTATTTGATTTACTAATTTATAAATGTTATTATTAGAATTAGAAAAATTCAAAAAAACTTTTTGTAATTCTTGAGAATCAAACATCTTCATTATTTCCTTCATTATTTGATCATTAACAAAATTATACTTATTGACAAAATTAGATATTCCATAAATATAGGAGTTACTTTTTGTAAAAAGATAAAAAACTTCAATTAAAAATTTAATTAAATTTTCAGGATATTTAAAAATTCTTTTTTTAATTTCATCTTGAATGATATCACTTTGTATTATTTTTAAAGCTTCAAATAAATATTTATTAAAAAGCAAATTGTTTAAAAATTCAGTAATCTTTTCTATTTTACTTATTAAAAAAAAATATTCTTTTTTTGATAAAAAAATATTTTGATATCTTAAATTTCCTTTATCTGTAATAATTATAACCATTGCTTTTAAATTATCTAAAAGAATAAAACTAATTTTACTAACTTTATTTGTTTTAAAAACATTTGGAATTACACCCATTGTCACGTAATCAGTTAAATTACATAACAATTCTAAAACTTCTTTAAGAATAGAATCTTTATTTAAATTTTTTTTATTTAATATTTTTTCAAATAAAGAAATAATTTGAAAAGGTGCTTTTGAATCTTTACGAGTCATCAAATTTTTTAAATAGAAAATATATCCTTGAAGAGAAGGTATCCTCCCACTAGATTTATGATTTTTTATTAAATAACCTTCTTTTTCTAATTCAACCATATCATAACGAATAGTAGCACTAGAAAACTTTAAATAAGGTAAAGAAGTTAATAATTTAGAACCTATAGGTTTAATTTTTTTAGAATAATTTTCAATAACAGCTTTTAAAATCATTTTTTTTCTATCAGAAAGCAACTTAACACCTCTAGAATATAATCATACAGAATATAAATACAATCATATATTCCATTTACTTAAATTATCTAGCACTCATTTATTATGATTGCTAACACAAACATATTCTATTACTTTTTATCTTTATTGTCAATACTTCAATTTTAAAAAGTTTAAGTTCAAAAAATCATAATAAAATTTTAAAAAAAACATAAAAAAATCATTTAATTAAAACAGAATATAACAGTTATTTTAGCAAATTTTTTTATTTTAAAATCATTTAAAACAAAAAAATGACAATTTTATATTATAAATCTTTATTTCAATATGAAATAAGTTCATAAAATATAAAAAATAATATTAAAAATATTTAATAAAGGTTCAAAAAAAGATAAAAAAATTAATTAAACAAAAAATTTAATAAAATAAAAAAATAAATATTAAAATTATTTTAAATTTAAAATAATAGAATAATTATAATTATTTATAAATATTTGTCAAAATATTAAAAAAATACTTTATTAAAATTTTTATTTTACATAGACTTAACAAAATAAAATATTATTTAAAACTACATAATGCTTAATTATTAAATTAATTAAAAATAATTAATTTAATAACTATTTAAATAACTGCTACAATATTATTGTAGTTAAAATCATAATACACAATTTATAATGAATTTTTATTTATATTATATTTTTAATTATTATTTTAAAATTAAGTAAAAGAAAAATAAATCCAAATTAAAACAAAAAAATACTAATTAATATTATTTTAAATTTGTACTATAATAGGAGTATTTACGCTTAAAATGAAAGAATTTTTGTATTCAGAAAAAAAACAACAAAAAAAAAAATATTTTTTTTTATTTTTTTTTCTTTTTATTATTTTATTATTTTTATATTATAAATTCTTTGTTTATGATATTTTAAAAAAACAAGAAATGGATGTTATTAAAAATCATCTAATAAGTCATCTATCGAACAAAGATACAAATTCAGAATATGTTAAAATTAATAAAAATAAAAAAATTAAAGAAAATCAAGAAAAAATAAAAACTTTTTTTGATCAAAAAATAATATCAAAAGAAGAAAAAAATAATAATTCATTTGAATTACAAAAATATAGTTTTGAACAAGGCGATTATGTTTATGCTTTTGTTTTGGATACTCAAACAAATGATAAACCTTTTCAAGAAGGTATTGTAAGTCAAAACTATTCAGAAGAAGGAATATCTTTTTTACCTATTTCTATCAAAGGAAAAAATAACAAAATTTTTTTTAACAAAAATGGCGAATTTATAGGTATTACTTTGCCTGTAGATGATACAAGAATGGCTATTAATTTTATAATAACAAGTAATTTTATTTTTCATTTAATGAATTGTTTAATAAATCATGGAGATCAAAAAAATTTATTTGAAATAAACGAAAACATAAAAAAAGAAACAAAATATTTTATTAATTTATGTCTAAAACAACAAAATCAAAATCATCCAGTAGAAATTTGTTTAAATGAAAATGGTTTTTTTATAGGATTAAAATGGGGAAATAAATTTTTAGATATACAAAAATTATTTAAAGAATACAATATTTGCGCACAATGTTGTTACAAAAAATTATCTAATTTAAAAAATATTTTAATACCACAGAATAAACCAAAATTAAGTAATAATAAAAAGATAGATGATCAAATATATGATGAAACAAATGATGAACTACTAAAGAAAAAAATTAATGAATTGTCATTCATTACTTTAACAATCCGTATGGACAATGCTTTAGGTTCAGGTTTTATTTTTAAAACAGAAGAAATCAATTCTGATCAAAAATATAAATACTATGTTTTAACCAATAGACACGTAATAACATCAGATATACAAAATCAATCTACTGTTATCTATAATCGATATTTTTTACCAAAACGTGCTACTTCAATTTCTTTCATAGAAAACAAAAGAAGTTATGATGATATGGCTGTTTTAACATTTGAAGAAGATATAAACAAATTTAATGCAGCTCGATTTCAAAAAATCAATAAAATTTTAGAATATGCTTTACCAAAACAAAAAATAGAAATACATGAAGGAGAAGAAGTTTATTCAATGGGTTCTCAAATGTCCCAAACGCCTATTATTCATTATCTATTACCTAAACAAAAATTTACTTTATTTTCACAAATAACAGAAGAAGATAACCAACCAATAGAAGAAAAAAATTTCTTTCCTTTAGTTAATCAATTAAATTATCTTAATGAAGATAAATCACAAATAAATGCTAAAATAGAAACAAATTTATTAAAAAAAGGAAATATTATTTATTTTCATGAAAAACTAATTACTTTCAATATATCTATTGATTTTGGTAATAGCGGAGGACCTGTTTTTAATAAAAAAGGACAAATTATAGGTTTAAATAGAAGTACTGCAGCATCAAAAGATCTCATAGATGAATTTACAAAATGTATCAATATAGAACATGTTAAAGAAAATTTAATGGTAGAACATTGGGAAAAAGATAATTTTTTCAAAAAAGAAAATATTAATTTTTTATTAAATAAAATATCAAATTTTAATAATTTTATTCATCAAAATGATATTAATAACATTGAAAATAAAAAAATCACTTTTTTTATTAGTGAACTTTTAAGTTTATATGTAAAAAAAAAACAATTAATAGGACCAAACATAAAAATAGATGATTTAGATTTAAAAAACCCTCTTTTAATATTTAATAGTGATCCTTTGATTACAAAAAAAAAATATGAAACAAAAATAATTATTAATTTTTTCCAACATGAAAAAATAGATAATAAAGAACAAATATTTTCTTTTGATCCTACCGAAGAAAAATTAAAAATAGAATTATTCATGGCATTAAAAGATAATCAACTAAATTTTGTCACAAGATTCATTAAACAAAATAAAGAAAATAAAATCTTTATTAAAGACTTACATTTCGATTTAAAAGAGATGTTATTCAATAACCTTGATACACAAAATTTTGATCAAGAACACGAAGGACTAGACTATTTTCTTTCTATGAAATTAATCCATTTATCCCCACGAAATAATATAAGTAATGAAGAAAAAATAAAAAAATCTTTAATTATTTGGAGAACAGAAAACAATATTCAAGGTAATGGAATTATTTTAAATAAAAAAAAATTAGAAAATGGTAATTTTTTATATTTTATTTTGTCTAATCATAACGGAAATGTTAATATTATAGATGAATTAAAGAATATTTTTTTAGATAAAGCTGAAATAATAACTTATAAATCCGATTTTTGTGAAAAAGAAAAAATGAAAATTAAAAGTTTCTACTCTAATAAAGTTAATAATTTTGTTTTAATCACTTTTGAATCAAATTATAATTATAATGTAGCTCAAATTTCTCCTTTTTCCAAAATATCATTAGGTGAAGAAATTTATTTTCTTTTTAATTTAGATAATGAAAAATATTCTCCACAAATTTTCAAAAGTAACATAGGCACTATAGAAGAAAAAAAAAAATCATTTCTTTTTGATTCAATATTTAATTTAAAAAACAAAAAAGAAAAAAATTATCAATTCAATTTTTTATGTTTTGACAAAGAAGGAAATTTTATAGGATTTAATAATATTATAAAATATTATAATAATCCTGATATTCCTTCATATTTTCTTAAAGGTTCTTTTTTACAAAAAGAAGATTTATTAAAACTCTTTGTTAAATCTAAAATAAAAGATAATTGGAATGTTATTTTAACTATTTTTTTCATTTTAACATCTTTTTATATTTTTTTAAAAATAACTTTTATTTCTACTGAAAACGATATTATATCAAAAATAAAAAAATCAAATAAATTTTCTTCATTAAAAAAATGATAAAATAAAAAAGAAAGAAAATAAAATGATGAAATGATTTTATCCAAAAACAACTTAACTTTTAAAAAATTAAAAAAAATTATTAAATACTCTAAATATCGCAAATTATATCAAGAATTTATCGTATTCGGAAAACATTCTATTCAAGAAGCTTCAAAAAAAAAAATAGTAAAAAAAATATATAATATTTATGATGAAAAAAAAGATTCTTTCATTAAAATTAGTTTAATGAAAGAATTACATCCGCATAAAGTTTTATATCCTGAAATAGCTCTTTGTAAAATGATTCAAAAAAAAATAATAAGTAATAAAATTTTAATATTAGAAGATGTGCAAGATCCTGGAAATATAGGTAATATTTTAAGAAGTGCTTGTGCATTTGGTTTTAATCATGTTTTTTTTAGTAATAAATCCGTTGACCTATACCATGAAAAAATTATTAGAACTAGCCAAGGGGCTTTTTTTCATTTATTTTTAGAAAAAGGAGATATTATCAAATTTTTATCTTCTATGCAAAATCAAAAATATAGTATTTTTAGTACATGTGTTAACCAAAAAAATATTGATTTAAATCAATGTAATAAAATTTTTTTAAATAAGTATCCAAAAAGAATCTTAATTTTAGGAAACGAAGGTTTAGGAATTTCATGGAAAATTAAAAAAATGTCTGATTTTTTATTAAATATAAAAACTTCTCTAAATATAGAAAGTCTTAATGTTAGTTCAGCCGGAAGTATTTTAATGTATATTTTAAAATAAGGAAATAATAATTTTTTTAATTTTAAGATAAAAATAAGTTAAAATAAAAGAAAAAATAAATATAGAAAAAAATTTAAAAAATAAAAAATATCTTAATTTAAAAAAATTCCATTTACTTTTAATTTCGATAAAGGGAAAATTATTTTTTTTTTCAATTAACAGAATAGTATACCATACTATTCTAGGAATAAAATAAATAAAAAAATAAATTATTAAAATTAAAGTAATAAAAAAATATGTTTTAAAAAAAGAAAAAGATTTTTTGTTAAGTAAAACACTAGGTAATAAACCATAACAAATAGAATAAAATAAACTAAAAAAAGGATTATAAAAATATTTTGAACCTCTTAAAAAAAAAGAAATAGTTTCGGCAAAAAAAGATCCAAAAAAACAAAAAAAAATATTAGCATATGAAGTTAAAATTAAAAAAGGAATTATAGAAAAATCAAAAAAAAAGATTTTATTAAAAATAAGAGGAAAAAAATTTTTTTTAATAAAAAAAGTTAATACTTGAAAAATAACAGCTAAAGAAGATAAAAAAGATGAAATAATAATTTGTTTTAAAAAGGAGTTTTTTTTTGTAAAAAACATATTTTTTTATTTCAATACCTTTCTTAAAATAAGATACTTTTATCTATTTATTCAGCTAATAAATATTGAAGTCATAAATTTTTAATTTAATAACTCGAATATATAATTACAAATTCTTATTTTACTTTTAACAGTAGCTCCTTTTTTTTTTAGTTCCTCTTCTACTCCTATTTTTTTTAAAAAAAAAGCAAATTTTCTTACAGATTCATAATTATCTAAATAAGTTCTATGAAAATATTTTTCAATTATTTCACCATTTATTGTAAAATCACCATTTTGATCTTTTAAAATCACAAATTTTGGTTTTTCTTTTAAAGTAAAAATTTTTTTAGATGCAAAACTATCATCATTAGAATAAGAATTACTATATTTATCTAAATATTTAATAATATTTTTTATTAAAAAAGATAAATTTTTTTTTTTCTTAACAGAAATAGGAATAATTTTATTCTTTTTAAATAATTTTTGTTTTAATAAAAATAACTTTTTTTTAGATTGAGGCAAATCCATTTTATTTAAAACAATTATTTGTGGTTTGCTTAAAATTTTATCATTATATTTTTTTAATTCTATATTCAAATTACAATAATCTTCATATATATTCTCTTTTTCTGCACTACAAATATGTAATAAAACCTTACATCTTTCTATATGTTTTAAAAAATTAATACCCATTCCTTTTCCCAAATGAGAATCTTTAATTAAACCAGGAATATCAGCTATTATAAAACTATTATCTTGAAAAGTAATTTGCCCTAAAAAAGGTTTAATAGTGGTGAAAGGATATTCACCAACTTTAGATTTTGCATTAGAAATTGTAGAAATAAGAGAAGATTTGCCTACATTAGGAAAACCAATCATACCAACATCAGCTAAAAATTTTAATTCTACTTTAATATTACAACTATTACCCAAATCTCCTTTTTCAGCATAAGTTGGTACTCTATTTTTAGAATTTGCTAAAGAATAATTTCCACGTCCTCCCTTACCACCTTTAACAATAATTAATTCTTCGTTATTATTTAAAATTTCTCCAATGAATGAATTATTATCATTATTATACACAATAGTTCCTAAAGGCACTTTAATATATAAATTCGGCGCCTTTGCTCCATTTTTGTTTTTATTTTGACCATTTTTTCCATCTAATGCTTTAATATTTTTTCTATATTGAAGATTTAATAAAGTATTAACACCGGAATCTCCAACAAAAATAATAGAACCACCATCACCACCGTTTCCTCCGTATGGCCCGCCATAAGGAACATACTTTTCTCTTCTAAAAGCAACTAAACCATCTCCGCCTTTACCTGCTTGTACAAAATTAATAGTTTTATCTATAAAATTCATTAACTTTTTTTTATTTTTTTAAAGAAGAAAAATATACTGAAACTTTTTTTTTATTATTTTTTTTAGTCTCGTACTTCACAATTCCTTGGATTAATGAAAATAAAGTATGATCTCTTCCCATTCCTACATTATTGCCAGGAAAAATTTTAGTTCCTCTTTGGCGGAAAATAATAGAACCAGCATTAGCATATTGCCCATCAGATAATTTAAATCCTAATCTTTTAGAATGAGAATCTCTACCATTTCTAGTAGAACTAACTCCTTTTTTAGAAGCAAATATTTGAAGATTAATTTTCAACATATGTCTTTACCTTTTATATCTTTTTTTATTAGAAAATAAGTTTTTTTACTTTCATTTTTTAAATTTTTAGAATATTTTTTATTTAAATTTTTTAAAGTATATTCTAAATTTTGTAACAATTTATCGATAATTAAATTAAACATTAAAACTTTTAAAAAAAAATAACCTTTTTTTAATTCATAATAAATATTTTTTTTAAAACCTAATAATTCTATTGAATTTAAAGTCATTAAAATAGCTGTAGAAACAGAAGAGCAAATAATATCATTATTTTTTTTTACAGAATAACAAGCATGTCCTTTAACACTGATAACTTTAATATTATCATTTTCTTTGAAAAAAAAATATTTAATCATAAAACTAAAAAATGATTTTAATAATTAATAATTTAGTATAAAGTTGTCTATGACCTTTTTTAACACGATATTTTTTTCTTTTTTTATATTTAGCTACAATAATTTTTTTAGCTTTACCTTGTTTAATAACTTTAGCTTCAATTTTAATATTTTTTAAAAAAGGAGTACCTAAAATATTTTTTTTTTGATCATCTTCAAAAGCTAAAACTTTATCAAAAACATAATTTTCTTCTTCTTTTAAAGGTAATCTTTCTACAAAAATCTCTTGACCTGGATATACTTTATATTGTTTACTTCCAGATTGGATAATAGCAAACATCAAAAACCTCTTTTCTTTTTTATATTTTAAATATAATTAAAAATTATATTTATTTTTAAAAAATATTCATTTAAAAAAATGAAACATATTTATTATTTTAACAAATTTTTCCATAATGAAATAAATAAAATAAAATAATTTATTATTATTCTGATTTAAAATAACGATTTTTAGTATTATTTCTACATTTATCAGAACAGCTACTTAAATATTTAACTTCGTTGTGTTTACTGCATAAAATTTGTTTATTACATTCAGGATTAGCGCAGTTGATATATCTTTCGCAAGGTTTATTATCGAAATAATCTTTACCTACTATAATTTTTTCTTTCAAATTAACTTTCATTGAAATTCTTTGATCAAAAACATACATTTTTCCTTGAAAAAATTTTCCTTGAGTTTTTGTATCTTGGCTATATCTGATAATACCTCCTTTTAGTTGATAAACTTCATTTACACCTTTTTCTTTCAAAAGTAAAGAAATTTTTTCACAACGTACTCCGCCAGTACAATAAAGACAAACTTTTTTATTTTTGAACGAAAAAAAATTTTTTTCTATCCAATAAGGTAAATCTCGAAAATTTTTAATATTAGGATTAATAGCATTTTGAAAATGACCTAAATTATATTCATAATCATTTCTAACATCTAATAAAAAAACATTTTTTGGATTTATTAAAAGTTGATAAAATTGATACGGTTCTAAAAAATATTCTCCTTTATTTCCAGGAAAAAAATCTTTTTTTAATTTTAAAGAAACTATTTCATTTCTATGCTTAACGGAAATTTTTGGGAAAACATTTTTATTATATTCTATTATTTTAAAATCTATATTTTTAAATTCTTCTATGTTTTTTAAATTTTCCATATATGATAATATATTATTTTTTAAACCAGATAAAGTTCCATTTATACCTTCTGGAGAAATTATAATTCTACCCATAAGATTTAATTTCTTACAATATACCAATTGTTTTTTTCTTAATTCTTCTGAATCTTTAATTATTACATAATAATAATAAGAAATAATAAAATAATCATTTTTTTTGAACATAAACATATCCCTTTTTTTTAATAAATTTTATATTTTTATGATTTATTTTTTGATATTATATATTTTTTATTAAATTCAATTTATTTATAATTTAAACGATATTTTGAATATAACTAACAAATAAAATAAATAAAATTTAAAAATTTTTATCAACTAATTTTAATAAATTAATTTGATTTTGATATTTTTTATAATCTAACTTTTTTAAAAATTCAAAAGTAGTATAAGGAACTAAATTTTTTATTTCTTTAAAATTACCTTCAATAAAAAATTTTCTAACTTGAGTAGCAGAAATAAACTTATTTTTAAACATCATTCTTGACACAATTATTAATTCTATTTTTTTTTTAAATAAAATCTTTTTCATTGTCATATTATATAAATGTGTTACTTTAGAAAAAGGTTCTTCTCCCACAAAACGTTTTTTAATATCTAATCGTGGAGCAATAAAATTACTAAATATAGATGCATCTAAATACATTTGTTCTAAAGATGCTGCTTTTTTAGATTTCAAAAAGTAAGAAGGAAAAACATTTTTAGAAACAAGATAGTTACTACCTTCTATTATTTTAACATTTTTTAAACTACAAGTAGCTGATTTTACCATATACAAACGTTGTGCATAAGAAAATAACGAAGCTTCTTCTTTAACTATAATAACATAAACAAAATTACTTTTTTGAATAGCTTTTTGTATCAAAAATTCATGACCTTTAGTAAAAGGATTAGCATTCATAATAATAACACTATTATCTTGATGAATCTTCAAATTTTGATATTCTATCTTTTGACTAGATAAATAATTTAAATATTCTTGGAAAAGATCATATCTATTAGTGAAAAAACCAAATTTTTTATTATTAAATATTAATTTAAAACCTAAATTCATAAAAATATCAAAATTAATAGGTTTAGTAAAAACAAAAATTTCTCTAAAATTTTGTTGATAAATTCTCTTTAACATAAAATCAATTAAAATATTAGCTATATTATATTGACGATATTTTTTTTTTATAACTAAACAACGTAAATTATTAGCATAACGTCCAATAAATCCTATCATGGAATTTTTATTTGTAAAAATACAAGCATATTCTTCTATTAGATCTTTTTTTAAATTTTCTTCTTTTAATAAAGTTTTAATTTCTTTCAAAATAACTTTATCTTCAGCAGAAATAATTTTTGGTTTTTGAAAATCAAAAAATTCCATATAAAACCTCTTTAAGTTATAATAAATATTTAAAAAATTAATTATATTTATCTAAAATATTTTTTAAATCGGGAATTAAAAAAAAGAATAAAAAAAATGCTTATAAAAAAATTAACTAAAACAGGTAAAAAACAACAATATCCATAACAAAAAAGTAATATTTTATTTTTATTAGACAAACCAAAAAAATAATATTTTTTCCATAAACTTTGGTTAAATAAAAAAGTTATTTTATCATAATAAACTAAATAAGCAGAAAGAAAAAAAAATAATAATCTTAAAAAACTGATAATTATCATTAATTTCACAATATTTTTGTGACTAAAATTATTTTTTTTTTTTTTTAGGTTTTTAATTCCTGAAAAACTTATCACTATATCTGGTAAAAAAAAATCTAATAAACAAGTTAATGTTAATTCATAACAGTCAAAATCAAAAATTTGATTTAAAAAAATAAGTTTAAAAAAAAATTTTCCTAAATGAAAAAAAGAATAAAACAAACAAACCAAAAAACCTTCTTTAAAACCTAAAATAAAGCCAGATAAAAAAAGAATAATAAAAGAAAATTTGTAAATCTTTCCGATATAAGGAATTTGAAAAAAAATAAATATTTCTGAAAAAAAATCAGATATAATTGCTAAAGAAATAAAAATAGAAACGATTATAATTCTTCTCAAAACAGAAATTTTCATATTTTTAACTTAATTTCTCTTTATTTTTTTAATATATTAAAAAATAACTTTTTATTATTACATACTTATTTTAAAAATGTTAATAATTATCAACTCTAAGAAATATATAAAATGAGGGACTAAAAGACATAACCAAACTCCTATACAAGCACCACAAAAAGTCCCAAAAATAATACCAAAATTAATTCCTTTTTTCCAACTGAAAAAAATAACACAAGCTATTATACCTAAAAACATAGACTTTATAACAATAAATCTATTTTCATCATCCACTTGATTCTCTTTAATATTATTTAATTTATATTTAACATAATTAATATTATATTTTAAATCTGATTTTAAATTTTTCCATTTAAAATTATTTTTTTTAAATTGATAAATTTCTCTTTTTAAATTAAAAATTAAAATAAAAATAAAAATAATTATTCCTAAAAAAAATAATATAAATTTAATTGTTTTTTTTTTTAGAAAAAAAGACAAAAATATTTTTTTCAATTTATAAAAAAAAGTATTTAATTTATTAAAAAAACTCATTTTATTATTCCTTTTCTTTCTTTTTTTATTATTTTTTTAAAAAATAAGTTCATTCAAAAAAAAACCAAAAATTTTAATATTTTCTTTTTTTAAATATTCTAAAGAATATTCAGTTTCTTTTTCTATTTTTTTTTTAAAAGGGGTTAAATATTTTTCATGTTCTAAAAAATCTAAATTAGAATTTTGAAATAAAGTTTTTCTTTTTAAACCAAAAAAATCTAAAGAACCTGCAAAAATTAAATTTCTTAACAAACTATTATTTAAAAAATATTTACATCTTGTCAGAAAATCATAAAAGTCATAAAATTTTCTTTTTTCTCTTTCTTTTATAATTAATTCACAGATTTGAAAACTTAAATCTTTAATTAAAGTTAAAGGTAACAATACTTTATTATCATCTAAAATTTGATATTCTGAGGTACTTTCAAAAACACTAGGTTTTACAAAAATAATGTTTTTCTTTTTTTTAATTTTTTTTATTATTTGAAAAGTTATTAGAGAATTTTTCACATATTCATCTAAAAGAACTGCAAAAAAAAATAAAAAATAATGAGTTTTAAGATAAGTCATTCGATAACTAATTAAAGAATAAGCGACACTATGACTTTTATTAAAAGTATAATTTGAAAACTGTATTATATAATTATATATTTTATTAGATAAATATAAACTATTTCCTTTTTTTTGACTTTTATGAAGAAAATTTTCTTTTATTTGGATAAAATCATTATTATCTTTTTTTAATTTATTACGAGTAATAGAATTCATAAAATTTTCTGACTCAGATAAATTATATCCTGCAAAATAAAAAGCTATTTCCATTATCTGCTCTTGATATAAAATTATTCCATTTGTTTTTTTGATTATGAAATCAATTGATTCATCAATAATTTTAGTACTCTTTCTATCTTTATATTTTAAATAATTATTAAGAAAAAAAAAGGGACCAGGCCTATTTAAAGCTAAAACATCAACTAAATCTTCAATTTTTTTAGGACAAACTTTTTTTAAAATGTTTTGAGCATTTGGTGATTCTAATTGAAAAATATATTCTGTATCACCTTTTTGCAATGTTGAAAAAGTATCCAAATCATCTAAAGGAATTTGATTCCATGAAATTCGAAATTTTTTTGAAATTTTTTGCAAAATTTTTTCTATAAATGTTAAACTTTTTAAACTTAATAAATCTATTTTATTAAAACCCATCTTAGCTAATTGTTTAGCATCTAATTGAGTTTGGTATAAGAAAGGTGAATTAATTTGAATATTTTTTTGAATTGGTAAAAATTTTAATAAATTATTTTTACTTATAATAATGCCTGCTGGATGAGTTCCTATGAATTTCGGAATACCTTCTAATTTATTTAATTTTTTTATTTCATTATTACTTATTTTATAATTCATATAAGTAATATTATTAAGAATACTTTTAACAGTTAAAGTGGAAAAAGTAATAATATTAGCGACATGATTTATACCATATTTTTTGACAATATATTTCAATATTATATTTAATTTGTTATCAGGAAAATCTAAATCAATATCTGGCATTTTATTTCTATATAAATTTAAAAATCTTTCAAAAATAAGATTATATAGTAAAGGATCAACTTCAGTAATGCCTAATAAAAAACAAACTAAAGAACTAGATGAAGAACCTCGTCCTGGTCCTAATAAAATTTTTTTTTTTTTTGCATAAGATATCAAATCATAAACAATTAAAAAATATTTTTCATAAGATATTTTCTTGATTATGTTTAATTCTTTTTCTAGTCTTTCTAAATATAAAGCAAAATTAATAGATTTTTGTGAAATTTTTTTGAATAAGTTATCAAAAACAATTTTTCTCAAACATTGATAAGAATTTTCGTATATGTCAAATAATTTTAAAGAAGGTAAAGAATAAATAATATTATTAAAAATGGTTTGATATTGAATATTTTCCATAAATTTTTTTAAATCTAAAAAAAGATGTTTATAATCATTAAAATAAACTTGATAATCTTTAATTATTTTTTCTTTTTCTAAAAATTGAAAATTAAATTTTTTATTTATCTTTTTATTTGATAATTTTAATAATAACTCATAAATGTCTTTTTCTTCTTCTTCAAGGAAATGAGTTTTATGTACAGCTACTACTTGAAGATTTAGTTTTTCTGCCAAAGAAAAAAAAATATTAGCAAACATTTCCAGAAAATTTGATTGTAAAGAAATTCCTAAAAAAAAATATTTTATTTCTGATTTTAATTTAAATAAAATTTTTTTTATTATTTCTGTATCTAATAAATTAATAAATACAAATTCTATATTCGATAATATAAAAAAATTACCTTCCTGAAAAAAAAGAAGTTCTTTTAAAGTAATATGATTTCTTTTAATTTTAATAAAATTAGATATTTTAATTAAATTTTGTAAACCAATATCATCAAAAGAATAAACTAAAAATCCAATTTTTTGCGAAGAAGATAAAAAATCTAAATACAAATATATTTTAATACCCATAATAGGTTTAATTTTGTATTTATTACATAATTCTAAAAAATCTACCATACTGTATAAATTTTCTTCTTCACTTAAAGCAACAAAATCATAATTATTTTTTATTGCTTTTTTAATCAAAGATTCTATAGAATAAGTACTACTCATAATACTATAATAAGTTTGAAGATAAAAAACACCTAACATTAGAAAATAAATAATAACCTTTCATTTTTTTGTAAAAATATTTTTTTATTTATTAGTTTTAAAATGAGGAAATAAAATAACATCTCTAATATTAGGAGTATCAGTTAAAAACATAACTAAACGATCTATTCCCATACCCATCCCACCAGTTGGAGGCATGCCATATTCCAATGCTTCGATAAATTCATGATCTAATTCTTCAAATTCTTCATTACCTAAATTTTTTTGTAATAACTGAGCTTCAAAACGTTTTTTTTGTTCAATAGGATCATTTAATTCACTAAAAGCATTTACTAATTCTTTACCAGCAATAAATAATTCAAACCTATCTACAAAATCTTTTGTTTCTATATTGGTTTGTGCTAAAGGACTAACTTCTATAGGAAAATTATAAATAAAAGTAGGTTGAATTAAATAAGGTTCAACAAATTTTTCAAAAAAAGAAAGTATAATATGTCCCTTAGTATAAAAAGGTTTGAGAATAATATTATGTTTTTTAGCTATCTTTTGATATTCCGTTAAAGATAGTTCTTGGTTAAAATCAATACCTGATTTTTCCTTAATAATATCTACCATATTATATTTATAAAACTTATTAAAATCAATAATATGTTTTTGATATTCAAACTTCATTTTGCCAAAAACATTTTGACAAACTTCTTGGAGACAAGATTGAGTTAATTTCATCATATCATTCATATCAGCATAAGCTAAATAAGCTTCTATAGTTGTAAACTCAGGATTATGGTTTGCATCCATTCCTTCATTACGAAAAACTCTTCCTATTTCATAAATAGCTTTCATCCCGCCTACCATTATTTTTTTTAAAGGTATTTCAGTGGCTATTCTAAGATAAAAATTAGAATTTAAAAAATTATGATGAGTAATAAAAGGTTTAGCAGCTGCTCCTCCTGAAACAGAATGCAAAAAAGGAGTCTCTACTTCTAAAAAATTTTTACTATCAAAAAAATTTCTAATAGATTTTATGATTTTAGTACGAATAATAAAAGTTCTTCTTGTTTTATCATTTATTATTAAATCAATATAACGTTTTTTTCTAATATATTCTTTATTTTTAAGACCTTTATGTTTATCTGGTAAAGGTAATAAACTTTTAGTTAAATGGATAAAATTTAAAACTCTAATTGTTAATTCATTGGTTTTAGTTTTAAATAAATTACCACAAACTCCAATAATATCTCCTAAATCAGAATGTTTATAAACATGAAAATCTATTTCTGAAACCATTTTTTGATTTATATATAATTGAATAAAATCATTGAAATCTTGTAAAAGTAAAAAACCTGTTTTACCCTGTTCTCTTTTAAGAATAATTCTTCCAGTAATAGAAACTTTAATTTTTTTTTCATCTAATTCATCTTTTGTACAATTTTTATATTTTTGCAATATTTCAGAAATTAAATGAGAACTAATAAATTTATTTCTGAAAGGATGAATATTAAGTTTTTTTAAAATTTCTATTTTTTTTTTCCTAATTTGATATTGTTCTATTTTTTGGTCTTTTTTTATCATATTTTTTTATTAAAATAATCCTCTATCTCTTATTTATGAAAATTACTTATATTTAAAATAAGATATAAGAAATTTTATATTAAAATTATTAATTTATAAAATAATAAAATCTAAAATATTTCGTTAATAAGTTTAATTTTAATAAAATATAATATTTTTTCTATAAAAATATATTTTTAATTAAAATAATTTAAAAAATTATTTTTTTATAAAAAAAAAGAATCTTTATGACTAAGATTCTATTTAAAAAATAACATGAATAAGCCATGTTCTGTTCTTATTTTATCAAAATAACTAAATTAAATTTTTTTTAAAATAAGATGTGATCATTTATCTCTATTTAAATTTTAATTAAATAGCATAAAAATAACTTTAAATAAAACAGGAAAAAGTTTATTCTATGTGCTCCTACCTTTTTTGGATTATTAGCTTGAGGGGTTTACCGCGTTTCACTTAATTATTTCTAATTAACTCGTCTCTGTGGCACTTTATTTTTTTATTTTCATAAACTTAAAATAAAAAATAAGTCTTTAGAATATAAAAAAAGCCGTTACTTAAATTTATTTAAGTACCTTAAGTTATTGTTTTCTTAAGCACAAACACTACATGTTATTCCTGAAACATGTGCTAACATGGACTTTCCTAAACCTGACATTATTTATAATAATATCAAACCTTGATCACCTTATATTATTTTTTAACATTACTATTTTAACAAAATTAAATTAAAAAAAAACTTTTTTTAAAAAAATCATAATATTTTTTTATTATAATCTTTTAAAGAAAATTCAATACGACCTTTTCCATTAACACTAATACATTTAACAATAAGAATATCTCCTATATTCATAACATTTTTTATTTTACTTATTCTAGAAAAAGATATTTCACTTATGTGAATAAAACCTTCAATTCCTGGAAAAATTTCTACTATTACACCAAAATCTTGGCCTTTTTTATCAGTTAAAAATTTTAAAACAGTTACTTTATAAATTTCTCCTACTTTAATATCTTTAACTAAATTCAAAATATATTCAGAAGCTTTTTCGACTATTTCACTATTTTGATGAAAAATTAATATTTTTCCATCTTGTTGAATATCAATTTTTACATTATCATATTTTTCAATAATACGAGAAATTATTTTTCCTCCAGCGCCTATAACATCCCTTATTTTATCAGTTTTTATCTTAATTATTTTAACCTTAGGAGCATAAAAAGACAAGTTTGCTCTTGGTTCAGAAATAATTAAATTCATTGCTTTTAAAATATGCATTCTACCTATTTTAGCTTTCTGCAATGCTTCTTTTAAAATATTAAAATTAACATTTTTGATTTTAATATCCATTTGTAAAGTAGTGATTCCTTTTTTAGTACCAGCTACTTTAAAATCCATATCTCCAGCATAATCTTCTAAACCGTTAATATCACTAACAAGAAAATAATTTTGATCATTTTCATAAAATAACCCTATAGAAATACCTGCTACAGCTTTTTTTATAGGTACACCTGCATCCATTAAAGCCATAGAAGTAGCACAAATAGTTGCTTGTGAAGAAGAACCGTTAGATTCTAAAATTTCAGAAACAACTCTTATAGTATATGGAAACTCATCTTCTGAAGGTAAAAGATAAGATAAAGCTTTTTCAGCTAACATACCATGTCCGATTTCTCTTCTAGTCGGAGCCAAATATCTTCCTACTTCTCCGACTGAAAAAGATGGAAAATTATAATGCAAAATAAAACGTTTTTCTTCTTCTTCTGATAAATCATCAATTGTTTTACTTTCATTCAAACTACCTAAAGTAACTACAGCTAAACTTTGAGTTTCGCCTCGATTAAAAATAGCAGATCCATGAACTCTAGGAAGTAATTTGATCTGAATGTTAATATTTCGAATTTCATCTAAAGATCTGTCATCAATTCTTTTTTGTTCTTTTATAATTTTAAAACGTATTTCATTTTTTAATAAAATATCAAAAATGTCCTCAATTTGAAAAAATTTTTCCTTTGTTTTATCTAACAAAATATTTATATTTTCATCATTATTTCGATATTCTTTTATAATTATATTTTTTATTTTTTTAATTTTTTGATTAATTTCTTTTTTTGGAATTTTTATATTATTTTTGTTATCACTACAATAAAAAATTTCTTTAATTTTGTGATTATACTTATTAAAAATTTCTTCTTGTAGCTTTTTATTGTTTTCTGATAATAAAACATTTTTTTTTTGAGGGTTAATTTTTTTTTTTATTTTTTGTTGAAAAATACAAAGTTTTTTTATAAATTTATGCCCCAATATCATAGCTTCTAACAAATCTTCTTCTAAAGTTTCCTTAGCTATAGCCTCAATCATATTAATATTTTTTTGAGTACCGGATAATATTAATAAAAACTCAGAATTCTCTCTTTCTTGAGCATTAGGATTAATAATTAATTTATTATTTACTTTTCCTACACATACGCCTGCAACAGGTTCTTCAAAAGGAATATCAGAAATTAGAAGAGATAAAGAACTACCTAAAAGAGCTAAAACCTCATTATTACAATCAATATTGCTACTTAAAACAGTATTAACTAACTGAACTTCATTTTTAAATTTATTATCAAATAAAGGTCTTAAAGATCTATCAATTAAACGTGCATTTAAAATTTCTTGATCTGATGGTTTACCCTCTCTTTTGGAAAAACTACCAGGTATTTTGCCGGCGGCATAAAGTTTTTCTTGATATAAAACCATTAAAGGAAAATAATTTAATGTATTTTCTAAATCTTTCATAAGAGCTACACTAAGAATAACAGTGTCATTATAACTAACTAATACTGTACCATTAGCTTGTCTAGCTAATTTATTAATCTCAATAGTTAATAAATTATTTTCAAAAATAGTTTTAAATTTATGATAATTCATTTTTTTAATATTTTTTCCTTTTTTTACTAAATATAAAAATATTTTTATATCTAATTCTTCAATAAAAAAACTTTATATAAAAAATTAAATAAACTATTTTTGAAAATAAAAAATTAAAAAAATAATGGCGCCTATACTAGGACTCGAACCTAGGACGTCTTGAATGTGGATAGAAACACTACGCCTTTATATTTACTAATAAGGTTTTAGTGAGCCCCCACCCAAACCGGACAGGCATGTCTCCACGCATCCGGCTTTCCAAGTTCAACTTTTAAAAATTACCTTTTTTTAAAAGTTTAGATACACACAAAATTATTTTCTTTCTTAATAAAACTAAATATTTTCAATTATGTAATAATAAATATTTAATTTATACTGGCCATCTATAAACTTTAAGATTTCATAGTTTATTAATGATATAAATATATCTTATGGATCTCTCTGCCTTCCTTCGCCTTGTAAATGGCTTTCCCATTTTCCCTGGTAAGACATGACTCTTACGACTACTATGTCGGCTCTGCAACCATGATCCTATTTAACTATTATAGTATAGATTAAACTGGTACTTCATTGTTTAATCATGGATTTTAGGTCTTCCTAGGTAGCTATGATTTAATAGGTAAATAATAAATATCGGTTGGAGTCTTATGATAGAATTGCATTTTTTTAATATATTTTAATATAATAATATTTTTTTAAATTAATATATTTTTTTTATTAAAATGGAATCTTGGGTTAGATGATTTATTTTATTCAATTTTGCTTATTTATTGAACTGGTAATAATAAATATCCTGTTAATTTTTATATTTATTAATCATCTATATTAGAAACTTCAAATATATTTTTAACTATTTCTAATACTCTTGAATTGTCACCATACTCAGCTCTTCATCACTTTTCTATGATTCAACCTTATTTTATTTTAATCTTGCAACTACTAAAAAAATAATAAAAAATAATATTTTTTTATAATTACTTTATGGACATGCTATTGTCTCTTCTATTCTTTCGAATTCAGATTAATCCATTGATTTTTTCTATTACCACTAGAAATGAGATACCTTAATTCTCTTTAAATCACACTGGAACTAGCGCCCTTAACAGTCAAGTGCTCTACCAACTGAGCTATATAGGCTTCTTTATTAAATTTTTTTATTTTGATTAAAAAAAATGTAAATAAAATATTTTTGATTAAATATGGTAGAGGATGAGGGACTTGAACCCCCGACTTTCTGCTTGTAAGGCAGACGCTCTCCCAACTGAGCTAATCCTCTTTTTTTAAAAAAATTCTTTTTTTCAAAGTAACTCTTGGCAAAAACCTATTTTCGCTTTCAAAATTAAAAACTATTTTCGGTGTTTAAGGACTTAACTGCTGTATTCGGAATGGAAACAGGTGTTTCCCCTTAACTAAATTACCAAGAATCTTTCAAAACTAGATAAACAAAAGCTTTTTTAAAAACCAAAGTCAATGGATCTATTAGTACTAGTAAGCTGAAAATATCACTATTCTTACACTCCTAGCCTATCAACCTGATAGTCTTTCAGGGATCTCATAGGGAAATCTCATCTTAAGGGAGGCTTCACACTTAGATGCTTTCAGTGTTTATCCCTTCTATACATAGCTACTCAGCTGTGGCTCTGGCGAACCAACTGAAACACCAGCGGTATATCCATCCCGGTCTTCTCATACTAGGGACAGTTCCTTTCAAATTTCCAACGCCCACGACGGATAGAGACCGAACTGTCTCACGACGTTCTGAACCCAGCTCGCGTTCCGCTTTAATGGGCGAACAGCCCAACCCTTGGAACCTTCTCCAGCTCCAGGATGCGATGAGCCGACATCGAGGTGCCAAACCGCTTCGTCGCTGTGAACGCTCGGAAGCGATAAGCCTGTTATCCCCAGGGTAGCTTTTATCCGTTGAGTTACGACCCTTCCATGCGGTATCGTAAGATCACTAAGTCCGACTTTCGTCTCTGCTCGACTTGTTAGTCTCGCAGTCAAGCTTCCTTATGCCTTTGCACTCTAAAAATGATTTCTGACCATTTTGAGGAAACCTTATGAACGCCTCCGTTACTCTTTAGGAGGCGACCGCCCCAGTCAAACTGCCCACCAAACACTGTCCCTCGCAATACACTTGCGGAGGTTAGAAACTAAAAATAACAAGGGTGGTATCCCAAGGTTGACTCCTTTAAAACTAGCGTTTTAAAATCATTGTCTCCCACCTATCCTGTACATGTTATTCTCAAATTCAATATTAAGTTACAGTAAAGCTCCATGGGGTCTTTTCGTCCTGTCGCGGGTAACCGGCATTTTCACCGGTAATTTGATTTCACCGAGACTCTTGTTGAGACAGCGCCCAAATCGTTATGCCTTTCGTGCGGGTCGGAATTTACCCGACAAGGAATTTCGCTACCTTAGGACCGTTATAGTTACGGCCGCCGTTCACTGGGACTTCAATTCAATGCTTTGGGTTGCCCCGAACATCTCCTTTTGATCTTCCAGCACCGGGCAGGCATCAGCCTCTATACATCACTTCACAGTTTAGCAGAGACCTATGTTTTTGATAAACAGTCGCTTGGGCCTATTCTCTGCGGCTTTTATTTTTGATTACAAAAGCTCTCCTTATCCCGAAGTTACGGAGTCATTTTGCCGAGTTCCTTAACAAGAGTTTTCTCGCGCGTCTTAGTATACTCTACCTTCCCACCTGTGTCGGTTTACGGTACAGGTAAAAAAACAATTAACCCTAGAAGCTTTTCTTGAAAGTATGACATCAATCACTTTACTTTTAAACCTTATTTTTTGGAATAAGAAAACGGATTTGCCTATTTTCTCAAACTTGGTTTTTCTACCCTAATCCAATAAAGGGCGTGTTTAGCCTGCTTTGTCCCTCCATCAGTTGTTTTCTTAGTGCAGGAATTTTAGCCTGCTGTCCATCGACTACGTATTTCTACCTCGCCTTAGGTCCTGACTAACCCAGGGTGGACGAACCTGCCCCTGGAAACCTTGGGTTTTCGACGGATAGGATTCTCGCCTATCTTTTCGTTACTTACACCGGCATTCTCACTTCTGATTTCTCCACTACTGCTCACGCTATAGCTTCAACGACATCAGAACGCTTCCCCTACCATATACAAAATAAAATTATTATTTTGTTATCCGTAGCTTCGGTATAATGTTTGAGCCCCGATATATTTTCGGTGCAAAGACATTCGACTAGTGAGCTATTACGCACTCTTTAAAAGATGGCTGCTTCTAAGCCAACTTCCTAGTTGTTTAAACATCTCTACTTCCTTTTCCACTTAACATTAATTTAGGGACCTTAGCTGACGGTCTGGGCTCTTTCCCTTTTGACCACGGACCTTATCGCTCGTAGTCTGACTGCTAATCTTTTTTTAATGACATTCGGAGTTTAATTGAGATCAGTACTCCGAGGTGGAGCCATCACTCATTTAGTGCTCTACCTTCATTAAAAACAATGATCAACGCTAGCCCTAAAGCTATTTCGGGGAGAACCAGCTATCTCTGAGTTCGATTGGAATTTCACCCCTAGCCACAAGTCATCCAAACACTTTTCAACGTGTCCTGGTTCGGTCCTCCATTTGGTTTTACCCAAACTTCAACCTGCTCATGGCTAGCTCACTTCAGTTTCGGGTCTATGACATATAACTAAACGCTCTTTTCAAACTCGCTTTCGCTGCGGCTGCGTTCCTTCAAACTTAACCTTGCTATATATCATAACTCGCCGGTTCATTCTGCAAAAGGCAAGCCATCACTCATAAACGAGCTTTGACTAATTGTAGGCATACAGTTTCAGGATCTATTTCACTCCCCTCCCGGGGTTCTTTTCACCTTTCCCTCACGGTACTAGTTCACTATCGGTCACTAAGGAGTATTTAGCCTTGGGAGATGGTCCTCCCGTCTTCCGACAAGATTTCTCGTGTCTCGCCGTACTTTTTGATACTCTAGATTTTAATTATTCCTCTACAGGACTATCACCTTCTTTGGTTTTTCTTTCCAAAAAATTCAAGTTAATTAAAATTTTGTAACTAGTTTGAATAGTATCAGGCTGTTCCGGATTCGCTCGTCACTACTACCAGAATCGTTGTTACTTTCTTTTCCTGCAGTTACTTAGATATTTCAGTTCACTGCGTTTCCCTTTTTGACAAAAAAAATCAAAAAACTACAATTTTAATGTAGTAGGTTGCCCTATTCGGAAATCCACGGATCTTCATTTATTTACAACTAACCGTGGCATATCGCTGTTAATTACGTCCTTCATCGGCTCTTAGTGCCAAGGCATCCACTGTACGCCCTTGATTCCTTTGATTTTATTATTTTACTTTGTTTATCTACTTTTCAAAGAACTTTTGTTAAGAATAAGAAAGATGACCTTTTTCAGTTGGTGGGCCTAAATGGACTTGAACCATCGACCTCACGCTTATCAGGCGTGTGCTCTAACCAACTGAGCTATAGGCCCTCCTTCTTTTTTTTCTTAAAAAAGGAAAAACTTATAAGAACTAAGTCTTTCAAAACTGAAGATGAAAATTTAAAAACTTTTCCTTAGAAAGGAGGTGATCCATCCCCACCTTCCGGTAGGGATACCTTGTTACGACTTAACCCCAATCATCAATCCTACCTTAGACGGTTCCCTCTTCCGAAGAAGTTAGGCCACCGCTTTCGAGTATTACCGATTTTCGTGGTTTGACGGGCGGTGTGTACAAACCCCGAGAACGTATTCACCGCGACATGCTGATTCGCGATTACTAGCGATTCCAACTTCATGAAGTCGAGTTGCAGACTTCAATCCGAACTGAGACTGTTTTTTTGAGATTGGCTATAAACTCGCGTTTTAGCTACTCTTTGTAACAGCCATTGTATCACGTTTGTAGCCCAGATCATAAGGGGCATGATGATTTGACGTGATCCTCACCTTCCTCCAATTTTTCATTGGCAGTCTCGTTAAAGTCCCCATCATAACATGCTGGTAACTAACGATAAGGGTTGCGCTCGTTTTAGGACTTAACCTAACATCTCACGACACGAGCTGACGACAACCATGCACCACCTGTATCCCTGATAACCTCCACTATATTGCTATAGCTTTGCAGAGTATGTCAAGACCTGGTAAGGTTTTTCGTGTATCTTCGAATTAAACAACATGATCCACCGCTTGTGCGGAGTCCCGTCAATTCCTTTAAGTTTCATACTTGCGTACGTACTACTCAGGCGGAGTACTTAATGTGTTAACTTCAGTACCGAGTTTCCCCGACACTTAGTACTCATCGTTTACGGCGTGGACTACCAGGGTATCTAATCCTGTTTGCTCCCCACGCTTTCGTGCCTCAGCGTCAGTAAAGACCCAGTAAGCCGCCTACGCCTCTGGTGTTCCTCCATATATTTACGCATTTTACCGCTACACATGGAATTCCGCTTACCTCTATCTCACTCTAGTCTAATAGTTTCTATAGCAGGACAGTGTTAAGCACTGAAATTAAACTACAGACTTATTAAACCGCCTACGCACCCTTTACGCCCAATAATTCCGGATAACGCTTGCCCCCTATGTATTACCGCGGCTGCTGGCACATAGTTTGCCGGGGCTTATTCATTGAATAGCGTCAATATAGTTTTTCCACTATTTTTTCTTCTTCAATAAAAGAACTTTACATACCGAAATACTTCATCGTTCACGCGGCGTTGCTCGGTCAGAGTTTCCTCCATTGCCGAAAATTCCCTACTGCTGCCTCCCGTAGGAGTTTGGGCCGTGTCTCAGTCCCAATGTGGCTGTTCGACCTCTCAGTCCAGCTACACATCATAGTCTTGGTAGGCTTTTACCCTACCAACTAACTAATGTGTCGCAAGCCCCTCTTTAAGCATACCTTTCGAAAAAGGTCTTTTAAAAATTAAAAGATGCCTTTTAACTTCCTATCCAGTCTTAGCAATTGTTTCCAACTGTTATCCTCGTCTTAAAGGCAGGTTACTTACGTGTTACTCACCCGTTCGCCACTAAAATTCGAAAATTTCCGTTCGACTTGCATGTATTAGGCACGCCGCCAGCGTTTATCCTGAGCCAGGATCAAACTCTTCATTTTAATTTATTTTAAAATAAAATAATTTGATATATTTTTTTAAAAATATAATTTTATAAAATCATCTTCAGTTTTCAAAAACTAAATTAAATTTACCCAAAAAAATAATTAATTATAAAAAATGGTGAAGGGGGGTGGATTCGAACCACCGTACCTTGACGGAGCAGTTTTACAGACTGATGCGTTTAGCCACTTCGCTACCCCTCCGTCATTAGATATAAAAATATTATTTTCTGAAAAATAAAAAAATAGTTACTAACTGATTCTAACATATTTATTAAAAAAAATAAATATTTATATAGAAAAATGTTAAAAAAATAAAATTTTAATTTTTATCTTTTATTAAAATATATTTTTTTTCTATTTTTTTACGATTAATAATAGTTTGTAATATAGTATAAATATTTCCGATAATCCAATATAAAGATATACAAGCATCATTAAAAGATGTTATCATCATAAAAAAAATCATAATATAACTAATAATTTTTATATTTTTTTCTTGAGATTTATTTTTATTAATTTGTTCTAATGTTAAAAATTTATTTTTATTACTTAAATCTACGGTCTTTTTAAAATTAATTTTATTTAAAATAAACATACTTATTCCTACGAAACAAGATAATAAAATTTTTACTAAAAAATAATTTTCATCATAATAAGAATTTAAATATATAAAATTTAAAAAAGGTTTTGTAATAGGAATTGAAAAAATACCGCCTTTTACACGAATACGATTTATAGTTTTAAACATAGCTATAAAAATAGGCATTTGTAAAAAAGAAACAAAAATATCGAAAAAACTAAAATTATGTTTTTTATAAACTTTAAAAATTTCTAATTGCATTTTTTTTATAGAATCAGGATCTTTTTTAAAAGAATACTTTTTTTGAATTTTATTAATTTCTGGTTGCGCCATACTCATGTTTGAAGCAAAAGTACTAGTTTTAGTATAAATAGGCCATAATAAAGTTCTAATAGTTATAGTTGTCAATATAATACATAAACCTAAATTACCAAAAAATATACCCTCTGAAGAAAAGAAAGAAAAAATATCATGAAAAATATATAATAAAGATCCTATAAATATCAATAAAACATTCCAAATATATCCCCAAAATAGTAAAAAATTCCATTTCAGTTTATAAGGTAATTGAATAGGTAAATCACCACTATCATCTACAAATATTTCAAAATAACTATTACCCAAGTCAGATTTCAAAATAAAACCATTATTAATATTATTTATTTCTTTTACTCTAATTAGTTTATTATATCTTTCTTTAGAAATTACATCAATGCTATTTGTATTATCATAAATTTTTAAATTTTCTGGTTTCTCAATATCTATAATTTGAGAATTATTTAAAATTCCTATTTTTAAAAAACTTTCGTTTTCGAAATATTTTTGTTTTAAATAATCTAAATTAGAACCCATTTTAATACTAAAAAAATCTTTAATTTTTTTTATTTCTTCTTTTTCAAAATCGAAAGCTTTTTTATAGTAAAAATAAAATTTTTCTTGTCTAAAAACTTTTTCTAAATAATCCTTAATTTTTGCTTTCTCGTTTTGAAAAGATTCAGAATTAATATTGTCAACTATAATTTTTTTCTTTTTATTCAAAGCAATTCTAAAAACTTTTAAATAATTTTTTAAATCTTCAAAATTATAATTTATATCATTAACTTTTTTTTCTAATTGTTGAAGTTCATTACTATCCATTTTTTTAAGAAAAAAACATTCTATTTTTTCATTAATAAATGTTTTTTTTTTCTTGTAAGAAGACAAAAAGAAATTAATAATCAACATAATTAAAGTAGATAATAACATAAATGTTAAAATTTTTTTTAAAGATAAATTTTTATGATTTTTCATAATAATTAGTTTCCTTATTTGGGAATAATTAAAAAAGATTTTTTTAATAAATATATTATTTTTTGAGATAATTCATTAAAATTAAGACTTTTGGCTGAAGGTTTAATAACTAAAACAAAAGAAGCTTTTGAATTAATTAATGAAATATTTTGGTAAATAATCATTCTTATACGTCTTTTGATTAAGTTTCTTTCATGTGATTTTCCATACTTTTTGTTAATACTCAAAGCAAACTTAAAATGATCAAAAGAAATATTTTTAAAATAATACAATGTAAAAAAATAATTTCGAACATTTTTTTTTAATTTAAAAATTAAATCAATTTCTTTTCTCTTTTTTAAAATAAATTTTTTTTTCATTATAAAAATTTCATTAGTCCTATTCATTAAATAATAAATTTATTCTAAAATAAAAAAAAAATTTTAATAAAAATTTTTAATTAAATAAAATTTTTCGAACTTTTTCTTCATTTAAACTCTTTATTAATAATAATAAAAGTTTTATTGTGTTTTCTATATCTTCTTTATGAACTATAGAAGTATGAGAATGTATATAACGAGTAGGTACTCCTATAACAATAGAAGCAGCTCCTTCATTTTGTAAATGCATAGCAGCAGCATCAGTTTGTCCACCAGTTGGTTTCGGTTCTTGAAATGGTATATTATTTTCTTTTGCTATTTTTAATACTAACTCTCTTAAAGATTTGTGAGCAACTAACCCATAATCAAAAACAGGAATCTGAGGTCCATTTCCTAAAATTTTTTGAGAAACATTTTTTTCTCCAGGTATATCATCAGCAATGCCAGTATCAACAGCTATAGCGATAGATGGTTTTGTTTTATTAGTGCTTGTAATAGCTCCTCTTAAGCCAACCTCTTCTTGTACTGTAAAGGCACCAATAAATTGATTAGGATTATTATTTAAAATTCTTAATATTTCCATAACAATTAAAACTCCAACGCGATTATCTATTGCCTTAGATACTAAAAAATTAGAATTACCTAATACACGAAATTCAGTATAAGGAGTAATCATATCACCTATTTTTACCCCTAATTCTTCAGCTTCTTGTTTATTTTGTACTCCTAAATCTAGAAAAAAATTCTTTATATTAGGCATTTTATCTCTCTCAGCTAAAGATAAAACATGTGGTGGTTTAGAACCTGTCACACCATATAAAACTCCTTTAGAAGTGTGAATTTGCCAAACTTGAGCTAACATAACAGAAGATAACCAACCACCTAAAGTTTGAAATTTAATAAATCCTTCCGGAGTTATTTCGGTAACGATTAAACCTATTTCATCAACATGACTAGCTAATAAAATTTTAGGACCTTTTAACAAACCTTTATAAGCTATCATACTACCTAAATTATCATATTCAATTTTATCAACAAATTTTTGAATATTTTCTTTTATATAAAGCATAACTTCTTTTTCCTGTCCAGGAACACCATTCAAAGTTGTTAATTCTTTTATTTGGGATAATAAATCTGACATATTTTAAAATCTCCTTTAGTATTTTTTAATAAAAAAATTAAACAGTTAATTTATAGCGACCTTTTATTCTTCTTGATTTAATAACATTTTGGCCCCCTTTAGTAGACATTCTGATTCTAAATCCATGAGTTTTTTTTCTTTTTATTTTACTTGGTTGATATGTTCTTTTCATAAAAAATTTAATATTTTCCTTTTTTACAATAATTTAAAATTTTTTTAATTTAAAAAAAATAAAAAGTCTTTTAAAAAGATATCAAATAAAAAATAATTTATGATAATAAATTTTTAGCTTTATAAAAAAAATCTATTTTTCTATTTTTTTATTTTGATCTCTCAAAAATTTAATATTTTTCCATAAAGAAACGGAAAATAATAAAGCTAAAATTAAAAAAATAAAACTTAAACAATAGAAAATAAAAGAAGTTAAATTAAGCTGTTTACCTAAAATATAAAAACCCAAACCAAATAAACTTAAATAAATGAAAAAATTCAAAGGAATAATAGGTTTGTTTATTTTTAAATATGATACATATAATTCAACCATACTATGAACAATTATAATATAAGACACAATATTATTTATTTTAAAAATATTTCTTAAAAAATTATTCGTTATGAAAGGATTAAAAAATAAACTTAAAGATATTAAAATTAAAACAATACTTTCGACAAAAAATAAAAATTTAACTAATTTTTGATTTTTTACTATTTTTGGTATAACGAAATAATAATTAATTATAAAAATTAAAATACCAGATAAAATATCACATATCATAATTTTTCCGAAAGAAAAATTAAAAGATAAATTATCATGAAAAAAACAAGAAACAGAGAATATTAAACTAAATATAATTTTTATAAAATCTAAAAAAATTTTTTTTTGTTGTGTCATTTTTTTAACTATCCTTAATTTTATATTTATTTTATTTTTAATTCTAATTTAAATTAATTTAAGATAAATATCAATTTTCAATATAATTCAAAATATATGATAATATAATTATAATATCATTATCTTGAATTATTATGATTTTCACACTTTATTTTAATTTTAAACTTCTATATTTTTTTTAAAATGTTAATCAATTCCTTTTTATTTAGTTTAGAAAAATTTTTAATTTTTTTTTCTTTAGCTATTTTTTTTAAGTCATATAATAACATTTTATCTAATTCTATCTTTTTTTCCATTTCTTTTCTATTATTTTGATCATTTGGTACTATTGGAGAAATTTTAATTTCTGAATTATTATCTATTTTCTTTTTTTTTTCAATAATTTTAATATTTTTGATTTGGATATTTTTAAGAGAATCATTAAAAACATTTTGATTATTATCTTCATTGATTTTTAAAATATTATTTTTTTTCTGATTTAAAGAATTTTTAGATAAATTTACATATTCTGTAAACATTTCAGGTTGTGAAAAAGCTATATCAGCTAAAATTTTACGGTTCACTTCTATTTTTGATAAAATTAAACCATGTATAAAACTTGAATAACTAATGTTATTATTTTTACAACCCGCATTAATTCTTATAATCCATAATCTTCTAAAATTTCTTTTTTTTTGCCTTCTATCTCTATAAGCATATTGCAAAGAACGCATAACTTGCTCATGAGCTGTTTTATAAAGATTTTTTTTAGAACCGAAATATCCTTTAGCCATTTTTAAAACTTTTTTTCTTCTTTTATGTCTGGCATTTGTAAAATTTATCTTTACCATTTTTACCTACTTTCATATATTAAAAAAAGATTTATCGTTATAATCAGTTGTTGTTACTAATAAATTAAATTAA
Organism: Candidatus Phytoplasma oryzae; assembly: GCF_003263355.1. Lineage (GTDB taxonomy): Bacteria > Bacillota_I > Bacilli_A > Acholeplasmatales > Acholeplasmataceae > Phytoplasma > Phytoplasma oryzae_B. The sequence goes on from NZ_JHUK01000002.1 coordinate 43,538, forward strand.
ATGTTTAATTCTTTTAAAATCAGAATTATCAACTTGCACCACTTTTCTTAATTGTCTATTTTGTTTTTTCGTTTTTGAACTAGCTAAATGATTTTTAAAAGCATGTCGTCTTAAAAATTTACCCGTTCCTGTCTTTTTTATTCTTTTATGAAGACCTTTATGTGTTTTTTTTTTAATCATATAAATTAATCATAATTACTTTCTAAATATTTCTTATTCAAATTAATTTCAACTATTTTTATTTAAATATAAAAATCTATTAATAGAGTATTATACTATTTTTTTTTAGGAATAAAAATAGCTACCATCCTGTTACCTTCCATTTTAGGTTTAACTTCTAAAACACCAATATCATCTAACTTTTTGAAAATTTTATTAAAAATTTCTCCTCCTAAAGTAGTATTATGAATCATTCTTCCGCGAAAATGAACAATAAATTTTACTTTATCTCCTTTAGTCAAAAAGTCAATCATTTTTTTAATTTTAATATTTAAATCATTTTCTTCAATATTAGGATTAATACGTATTTCTTTTGTATTAATTATATGTTGTTTTTTTTTAATCTCTTTTATTTTTTTTTGCTGTTGATATTTAAATTTAGAATAATTAACTAAACGTACTACCATAGGGTTGGAACTAGCATTAATTAAAACAATATCTGTTTCTTTTTCTTCGGATAACCTTAAAATTTTTAATTTATCTAAAACTCCTAAATTTTTCCCATATTCATCAATAACTAAATATTCACCTTTAGGAATTTTTTCATTATATAATAAAAAATTATTTTTATTTTTTTCTTTGTGACTTTTTCTATGTTTATTAATAATTAAACTTCCTTTCTATACTTGTTATTATAATCATAATTAATAAATATCATTTAATTCATAATACATACTATATATTATGAACATATTTAAATAAATATGTAAATATATATAAAAAAAGTACTTTTCTAAAAGTACTCTTCTTTAAAAAAACCCAAAATAAATATTAAAATCTAATAAAAAAATATTAATTTAAATTTTTATAAGGATTTATTTGTACTTTATTAAACTTAAAAAATAATTTATCTAAATATATAAATAAAAAATAACTAATATTATTTTTTAAATTTACATATAATAATATCTTTCAGATAGAAGAATATTTTTTTAATTAATCCTTTTTTCTTTTCACATTTTTTTTAATTCTAATTATTGTTTAATATACGAAATTTTTAATTCAAAATCATATTGATTTTATCTTTAATAATTTATTATCTTATTTAAAACAAATTAAATTATACAATAAAAAATAAATTTTAATTGATAAAACATTTTTTTGAAAAATAAATATAAAATAAAAAAATAATTATTATTTTGTATAATATATAATTAAATAATAATTATATTAATCATAATTCATTAAATAAACAAGGAATCAATTTAATATATTTATAATTTATTAACATTTTAGAAATAGGACATCTTTGATCTGCAAAATGAATTATTTTCTCGATTTCTGTCAAAGAAATATCTTTTATTCCTAAAAATAAATTAATGTTAAAATAAAAACCTGCATCATCTCTATAAGTTTCACATACAATTTTAACTTTAATATCTGAAAATATTTTTTTTTGGGAAGAAAGATACTTTTGAACTGTTTTATAAAAACAAATACCTAAAGATAAACAAAATAATTCTCTTGGTGAACTATAATTACCTTTTTCATTAACTAAAAATGTTGTAACTTTCGTTTTCAAACCATCTTTGATAATTAATAAATCATTTATTTGCTCTTCAAAATAAAGTGTAAAATTTAATAATGATTGACTATTTTTTTGCATATTTGATATTCACCTTTCGTACAAAAATTATAAATAAATATTTTTTAATTCAGAATCTCTCGCAATTAAATTAAATATATCCTTATTTAAATAGTAAATAGAATGTAAATTATTTTCAGAACTATCTTTTAACTTGAACAAAATCCTTAAATCTGAAAATTTTTTTGTAATAGGAGAATTTTTAGTTAAAGGAAAATTTTTTACCTTAGATTGTAAAATTGTTTTTAAAATTTCTTTTTCTAAAACACTAAACTTTAATAAACAATTTTTAATATAATTTCCCTGTTTTTTTTTATGTATCAAAATCATAAACCAAGATATTATTGACGAAAATACCAAACAAATTAAAAATTCTAAAATAATCTTGCCAAAGTTATTAAACATATATTATTAATTTTAGCTCCATTTCAATCATCAAACAAAAAATGTTAAATTTACTTTTTATTTTTCATACTTGACATAATCTGTTTAATTTGTTTTTCGCTAGGAGTTCTTCCCATTTGTTTAAACATTTCTTTAATTTGTTTTTCGTTAATTGGAGGATTTTTTTCTAAATACCTTTTAAACAAGAAAAATACTAAAAATCCTCCTATAATAATACCTATAATAAAAACTAAAAATAATTGAATTATATGATTCATAAAAAACCTCTTTTTATCAAAATTAAATCAGAAAACAAAAACTATAATACATTATAACTTAAAATTATATTAAAATAAAAAATAAAAAAATAATTTTATTTTCTTTTATAAAAATTTAATTTTTTAATACCATATTTTTTTGTTTTAATTAAAGAAAAAATATCATTATCTAATAAAAAATTAGTTTTATGATGCATTTCGTAAACAACTATACTTCGTGAATAAGTTATTTTATCTAATTCTTGAAATAATCTAACATGATAATCAGAAAAATAAGGAGGATCCAAAACTACAATATCAAATCTTTTTTTTTTTTGAATAAATTTTTTTAAAATACGAAAAGCATCTGAATAAAAAATTATAACTTTTTCATTACTTAAATTTAATTTTTTTTTATTTTTATGAATAGTTTTAAAAGCGATAAATGAATTATCTACTAAATAAACTTTTTTAGCGTCTCTGCTAATAGCTTCAAAACCATAAGAACCTGTACCAGCAAATAAATCTAATAAAATAGTTTCTTTAATAAAACCCCCGATAGTATCAAATAAAGCTTTTCTTACCAAATGAGAACTACTTTTAGTCTTAATAGATGGTACTAAATCTAATTTAAAACCTTTATATTTCCCTGAAATAATACGAATCATAATATATTTTTATTTTTGATTTTTTTAAAAAAATTCAATGTTTCTAAAAAATTTGAATGTACAATAAAACCTTTTTTAGAATAATAAAGTAAATTTAGTTTAAGAATTTCATAAATAGTTAAATCAATATTTTGGAAAGATAATTTTCTTAAATAATTAACTTGAGGATAAGTTCTATTTATTTCTGTTTTATCACTAACTAATAAAATTTTATCTAATAAATTCATATTTTTATGTCCCCAAACATGATTACAAATAGCATTCAAAATAAGTTTATCTTTGATAAAAAACTGTTTTTGTAAAATAACAGCAGCACTAAAAGCATGATAAACAAAAGGAGTTTCTTTGTATTTTTTAATAATTTTTTCATTTATCAAAGATAAATGAAATTCTAAAGAATCATTTTTAGTATAATCGTGAAATAAAGAAGCTATTTTAATTTTCTGAATATCTATTTTATAAAAACTAGCTAATTCTATAGACTGAGCATAAACTCCTAAAATATGATTTAATCTATTTATATCTTTTTGAAATTTTTTTTTAACTTTTTCGAAAATTTGGTTTATCAACATAAAATATAATTAACTAATACTAATAATACTAGATTTTATTTTCCTTTTATTTCAATTTTTATCATATTTTTTTATTATTTAAAAAAAATTTATTTTACAAAATTTTTAAATTTTTCATTATAAATTTGATTATTATTCTTTTTTAAATATTCAATTACAGGATCTTCAAATAAAAAACGACTCAATTTAGTCCAAAATGATTCTTTATTTTTGTTAATCGGTTTAACTAAAATAGATAAAATTCTCATTTTATTAGCTCCTAGTATATCCGTTCTTAATTGATCTCCTATCATTAACACTTTATGAATATCTATATTAAGTAAATTTAAAACTTTTTTAAAACCATATTTAGAAGGTTTTTTTTGATACCACTTTAAATAAATATAAAAAAAATCAGAATTCAAAACTCTTTTTAATTTTTTTTTAGAAGCATTTGATAATATAAATATTTTAAATTTTTCTTTTATTTGTTTCATTTTTTTTTGAGTTATATCATTTAATACTTTTTCTTCGCTAGATAATAAAGTATTATCTAAATCAAATAATAAAGCTTTAATACCTTTTTTGAAAAAAAAATCATAAGGAATATCTAAAAAAGAATCATAATAAAAATTTGGCAAATATTTAATAATTTTTTTTTTCATATTCTTTGACTTTATTCTATTTTTAAAATTTCTACTTTAAAAGTTTTACCTGTTTCAGTTTTAACTGAAATTATATCCCCTTTATTATGACCAAGAATACTTTGACCTAACGGAGAATCAATAGAAATTTTATTAACAAAAGGGTCGGCTTCTAAAAAACCTACTAAATATAAAACTTTTTCTTCCATATTATTTAAAAATCTTAAAGAAACTTTCTTACCAATATTAACATTCTTATTTTCGTTTAAATTTTTAATAATTTTAACATTTTTTAAAATATTTTGAATTTTAGCAATACGAGTTTCAATTAAAAATTGTTCATCACGAGCAGAACTATACTCTGCGTTCTCACTTAAATCTCCATATTCTCTAGATCTTTTTAAAACTTCTAAATTTTCTACTCTTTTGATATTTTTTAAATCATCTAATTCTTTTTTTAATTTTTGTAAACCTGATTCAGTTAATTCAAAAAATTTTTTAGTCATTTTAACTCGTCACTCCCTCTTTATACTAAATAAATAATATATTTCTTTTTAAAACCTGATAAATTCTGTTTTAAAGAAAATATTAACATAATTTTAAAAAATTAAAAAAGCTTTTTAGAAACACTAAGACCATCTCCTATATTATAAAAAACAGTCTCAAAAACATTATTTATTTTTAAAAAACACTCAAAATCATCCATTTTTTTTTTCATTCTTCTGATTCTTCTAGAATTTGTTTTAAAGTTGAAATTATATAAACTGATATTATCACATATAATCATACCGTTATCATTTAAAAATAAACTATATTTCTCAAATAATTTTTTATATTGTACTTTAGCAGCATCAATAAAAATTAAATCATATTTTTTAGTAGGTTGATAAAAAAAAGCTTCTGACCAAATAAAATCAATTTTATAATTATAATTTTTAAAAAAATTCAGAGCTAACTGATATCTTTGATAATCTCTTTCTATAGTTTGAATATTATTTTTAATATTTAACATACCTAAAGCACTATAGCCAATAGCGCTACCAATTTCTATAATATTAATAAAATTATTTTTAAAAATAATTTTTCGTAAAAAATATAAAACTTCATCTTTGATAATTGGTATTTTATAATAGAAAGAATAATTTTTTAATTTAGATAATAATTTCTCTTTTTTATTTAAATCTTCAAATAATTCCATATAATTTTCCATATAATTTACAATATTTTACAAAATGATTAAAAATAAACTGAATTAAATATATTATATAAAATAAAAAAATCATTCTTTACCTATATAATAATTATTTTGATAATAATTTAAAAAATTTTGTAAAATAACTACAGCTGATATTTCATTTTTTAATTTTAATCTTTTTTTTCTATTTCTTTTATTTTGTAACAATATTTGTATCGATTGTTTGGTCGACAAACGTTCATCCCACAAAACCACTTGAACTGAATTAAATAAAAAATTCATTTTTTTTTTAAAATATAAACTAATTTGTGCTTTAATACCTAAATCATTATTCATATGCTTAGGAAAACCTAAAACAACAATTTTTACCTTAAAATTTTTAATAATTTTTTCTAAAGGTTTCCATAATTCTTCATATTTATAAGGTGAAAAATATATAGTTTTTAAATTACAAGCAATAATACCAAATTCCGAAATAGCAACACCTAATGTTTTTTCACCTAAATCTAATCCTAAAAAAGTTTTTTTTTCCTTCATAAAAAATTTCTCCAAAATGATAAAAATTCATTTATTTTAGTACAATCTTCAATTATCCCTTGACAAAAATTTAAATTTCCCCCGCCTTTAACATTAAAATCATTTTTAATTTTTTTCATAAACTTTTCTATATTAATTGTTTTACTTTTGCATATAAAAAAAAGTTTTTTTTCTCTTTTTTGACATAAACACAAAAAATTTATACTTAATTTATTAAATAAATATTCTAATACAGTTTTAAGCATATGATTATCGAAATCTTTTTTCTTAATAAATATTAACATTTCTTTTTCAATTTGAGAAGGAATTAATTTAGAAACCTGTTCTAAAATTTCTTTATTTTTAATTTTTAAAAACTCTTTTTCTAATTTTACTAATTTTTTTCTTAAAATAATTAAATTACTTTTATAATTTTGTATATAACGATAACTATTAGGAACTGAATCGGATAAATTATCATCAAATTCTATATTTTCATAAAAAATAAAATTATTTTTTTCCAAAACAAAATCTTTTATTTTTTGAATCTTTTTTAAAATTTGTTTTTTTTCTAAATAAAAACTTTCAATTTTTTGTATTAAAATATCTTTTATATTTTCTCCTGTTGAAGCTTCAATTCTATGTATTCCTGAGCCAATAATTTTATAATTAACAATAGCAAATTTTTGTATTTTTTTAGTATTAGAAACATGTGTTCCTCCGCACAATTGTGAAGAAATATTTGAAATACTAACTATTCTCACAAACTCTTGATTATAAAAATCTTTATTTTTGAAAAAATTTTCATTATTTATAATATTATTATTAATTTTTTTTAAATCTTTAAAAAGAACTTTTTTAATTAAAACAGAATAATTTTTATTAATCCACAAATTAATTTGATCTTCGATTTGAATTAATTCTTCAAAAGAAAGAATTTTATAATGATTAAAATCAAATCTTAATATTTCATTATCTATAAATGAACCTTGTTGTTGAACATGTTTTCCTAAAATAATTTTTAAGGATTCTAATAAAAGATGAGTAGCTGTATGATTAATGGATTTTTTTAATCTTTTTTGAATATCAATTTTAGCAAAAACTTCTTGACCTTCATAAAAAATATTTTTTTCTTCTACTTTATGTACAAATATTCCATTAGATAATTTAATTACTTTTTGGACAAAAATACCATTAATGGTGCCTTCATCTGAAGTTTGACCCCCCATCATAGCATAGAAAGGAGTTTTTTTTAAAATAATTCCTTTTTCACAAACTTTCAACACTTTTGTTTTGGTTTCAAATTGATCATAACCTATAAATTCACTTTTAAATTCCCAATTGGAAAATAAAAAGTTTTCCTTTAATGAAAAATTATTTTTGTTTTCTTTAATTAAATTACGAGATAAATCTCTCTGTTTTTTTAAAAAAAATTCAAAACCTATTAAATCTGTTTTAATATTATTATTTTCAGAAAATTCTAAAATATCTTCTTTAGGGAAACCAAAAGTATCATAAAGTTTAAAAAAATTTTCTCCTGAAAGTTCGTTATTTTTTACTAATTTGAAAAACATTTTTTCGCTATTTTGTAAATGAAATAAAAATTTTTTTTCTTCTTCTTGAATAATTTCTTTAATTAACTTTTCTTTTTCTTGTAATTCAGAATAAGCATTTTTCATCGTATTAATAACAGAAGCAACTAATTTAAATAAAAAAGGTTCTGTGAAACCTATTTTTTTTCCATTTTGAAATGCTCTTCTTAAAATTCTTTTTAAAACATATCCTCTACCTAAATTAGAAAAAATAGCTCCATCATTAATACAAAAAACTAAAGCTTTTATATGATCTGCGATTATTTTAAAAGTTTTTTGTCCTTCATATTTACAATTACTCAAAAGAGAAATTTGTCTTATTATAGGAAAAAAAAGATCTGTCTCAAAATTAGTATCAGTTTTTTGAAAAATACATGATAATCGTTCTAATCCAGCGCCTGTATCAATATTCTTATTCGGAAGTTCTTTATAATCTTTTTGAATATAACTATTTGTGCAATTGTATTGGGAAAATACAATATTCCAAATTTCTATAAAACGATTATTCGTAATACCCTCATAAATTAACTCATGTTCTCTATGATCATATTTAGAACCACGATCAAAAAAAATTTCTGTACAAGGTCCGCAAGGACCTTCCCCAATATTCCAAAAATTTGTTTTCAAAGGTATTAAATTTTTTTTATTAACTCCTTTTTTTAACCACAAAAAATAAGTTTCTTGATCATCTATAAAATAAGTAATATATAATTTTTCAAGCGGAATAGAAAACCATTTTTTTGAAACTAATAACTCATAAGCAAAATCAATAGCCTCTTTTTTAAAATAATCTCCTATAGAAAAATTACCCATCATTTCAAAAAAAGTATGATGAATAGCTGTATTACCGATATTATCAATATCATTAGTTCTTAAACATTTTTGTATATTAACTATTTTACGAAAAGAAACTTTTTCTATACCACTAAAATATTTTTTCAAAGGAGTAATACCAGCGTTAATCCATAACAAACTAGAATCATATTTAGGTATTAAAGAAAAAGAATTTTCTTTATGATGTTTATTTTTTACAAAAAAATCTATCCATATTTTCCTAATTTGATCAGAAGTTAATATCTTCATAAAAATTATATTCCTTTTTTAACAAAATATTTAATCTGTATTTTAAAATAAAAAAAGATAATTTCAATAATTTTAAACATTTTCATTATCTTTTTTTTTATTTTTTAAAATTAATTTCCCTTTATAGTAACCACTATTACGTGTTATACGATGAGGTAGGGTAAAATTATTAGTTATTGGACATTTTATTAAAGTAGGTTTGGTTAATTTATAATGTGTACGTCTTTTTCTTTTTGCCGTTTTACTAGTTCTTCTGAAAGGGACAGCCATTTTTTTTATATTCTCCTTTTTTTGATTTTCAAATAAAATAAAATTATATAAAATAATACTTAATCACCTTATTTATATACTACTTTATTTTATTAAAAAATAAAAAAATTTTATAAACCTATTTAATTTTTTGATATTTTTAAAAAACATAAATGGCGTTTGAGGAGGGATTCGAACCCCCGACCGACAGCTTAGAAGATTGGGATAGAATTATTGCGTTTTTTCTTCTTAAGTATTTCATTACAATTAAGCCTCCCACACCACCGGACAAGCAAGTTTCCAAGCATCCGGCGGTTAAATTAATTATTATTTTTATAATATTTTTTACTAATATTTTACTATTTGATTTTTACTTTTTTAATTTCTTTGTTAGATCTAACTAAGAAACTATATTCTTTTTAATAAAGATAAACAAAATTTGATCTATATAATAAAATAAAAAAATAAATAAATTATTTAAAATATTTAATTACTTGATATATCGTCTCTATCTACTGACTATTTTCTATTATTGTATCTTTATTTAATATTTTTTTATTCAACTAATAATTAAAACTTCATCTTTCGCCTTGTAAAGGGCTTTCCCCTTTGCCTTGGAAGGTCAGTCCGCTAGCATATTTCAACGTTAACTTTTAATTTCCTTCGACTACTCTGATTCTGCTTTCTCCTTGCCTCATTACTAAAGTTTAGGAGGATGAAAGTTACTCTATATATTTACCTTTTGACTTTTAGGCAGGATAACCGTGACATATTCTCTTAAATCTTTTTCTATTTAAGTAAATTTTTACTATTTTGCACGGTAGGATTCTAGATTTTTATGTTGATAATCCTATAATGCAACAGCCAGCCTTATAGGTACTAGAATATCAGACATCTGTAGTTTTCTGATAGTTCAGAGTTTACTCCATTTTTTCCCTTAGCCTCATTTCAGAGGTTATCCATAAGTCAATTCAATTCACAAAGTCCCTTAGACTAAACTACTTCGTCCGTACTTCATTTTTATGGTTTGCTTTAATTATTTTTCATTTCTTACCAAATAACCAACCATACATTGTCACAAATTATCATTGTGTGTGAGTGGTTAGATCACAAAATATTAGGCATCTTTTCCGCCCGCTGTTGCTCTGTCCAGCTGAGCTACTCAAACTTTTTTATTAAAAACAAACTTTGATCAAAAAAAGGCCTGCTTTACATAGTAATATTATACTTTAAATCTTTTTTTTTTCAATCTATTATACCAATAATTTAAATAATATTAACAATTTTTATTTTTTTTGTTGAATTACTTTCAAAAATAAATAAGGAAATTTATCAAAAATTTCATAAGATTTCCAAATATAAAAATTATTTTTTAATAACCAATCTACTAAATAATTAATTTTTCCTTGACATCCTAATAGAAAATGTTTTTGAAAAAAAGATGATTTTTTTAATATATTTATAATTGTATGTGGTCCCATTCCACAAATCAAAACTAAATCAAAATAAACATCTTTAATATTTTCAAAACCATCTGATAAATAAAAAACAACAGGATATTTAATTAATGTTTTTTTAGCCTGTTCTAATGGTTTAATACGAATATCAGTAGCAATAGCTTTTTTAATATACCTTAAATCAAAAGCTTTTTTTAGAATCAAACCATGATCTGAACCAATATCTAAAACTATATCATATCCTTTTAAAAAACTAACAATAAAATTAATTCTTTTCATTTTTTATTAATATTGTTATATAACATTCTTAATTTATTTTGTCTAGAAGGAGATCTCAATCGTCTTAAGGCTTTTGATTCTATTTGACGAATTCTCTCTCTAGTGACACCGAACTTATTCCCTATTTCTTCTAAAGTATAAATATGTCCATCTAAAAGACCATAACGCATTTTTAAAACTTGTTCTTCTCTATCAGTAAGAACTTCTTCTAAAGATTCATCTAAAGTTTTTTTTAATGTTTCTTGTAACATATAATCATGCGGAGAAATAGCATTAGGATCATGAATAAAATCTCCTAAAGAAGAATCATCTTCCTCTCTAACAGAAGATTCTAAGGAAATAGTTTCTTTTTCTATCATTTGAATATCAGTAATTTGTTTTGTATCAATATTCATTTTAGCAGCTACTTCTTTATTTTCAGCTTTTCTAGATAAATCCTGAGTTAATTTACCCCTACAACGAGAAATTTTATTCATAGTTTCAATAATATGAACAGGAATTCTAATAGTTCTAGCCTGATCTGCTACCGCTCTAGTAATAGCTTGTCTTATCCACCAAGTAGCATAAGTAGACATTTTAAAACCTTTAGTATAATCGAACTTATCAATAGCTCTCATTAAACCCATATTACCTTCTTGAATCAAATCTAAAAATAATATTTTTCTCCCTATATAACGCTTCGCTATAGAAACTACTAATCGATAATTAGCTTCAACTAATTTACTTTTTGCCAAATGAGCTATTTCTATTATTTTTTTATTTTTTTTAATTTCTTCTTCACTTAAAATAATTTCTTTATTTTTATGCTTTTCTAATTGTTCTTTAGCTTTTAAACCATCATAAACCATTTTAGATTTTTCTTTTTCTTCTTCTAAGGTTAATAAAGGTATTTGTCCGATTTCTTTTAAATACATTTTAACTGGATCATCAACTTTAATAAAGTTGGAAATTTTTTCTAAGTTCAAATTTTCTAATTTTTCTTCTTCTTTACTTTTAATATCTAAAGAATTAATTTCATCATCAATTAACAAATTATCTTCTTTTTTTATATTGTTTTGATCTTTAATAATATTGTTAGATTTAACATTTTTATTTATTTTTTTTTTATCAAAAGATGCAAAAAAATCAATAATTTCTTTATTAAAAATATTTTTGTTTTTATAAAAAATATTAATTAATTTTAAATTTTTTTTAAGTTTATTATTAAAAAATAAAATATTTTCTTTTTCTTCTATATTATCCAATAATAAATAATTTTTTTTATACATTTTTTGTTGAAATATTCTTAAATTCATATTTTTTTACCCTTTTTTATTTTTTCAAAAATATATTTTTTTTAATATCTAATTTTAAATTATTCCTGAATATTTTTCATATTATAATAAACTCTTATTTCGTCTTTAATTTTTTCTATTTCTTTTTTTTTATTCTGTATTTCTTCTTCTTTTTTTTTAATATTTATAGTTAACTCTTTGAATTTTTCTTTATTATTATTTTGAGAAAAAAAATTTTTTTTATCAATAATTTTTTTTCTTTCTTTTTTAATTTTTTCTATTTCGTGATAAATATTATTAATTTTCAATTGAAAATAAAAAATTTTTAAATCTTCTTGATTAGTAATTCTTTTCTTTTTTTTAAAAAAGAAACTTTGTTGAATATCTAATAATAAATCATAAATTGAAAAATAAGAATCAATTTTATTTAAAAAATTATTATAAATTTTAATAAAATTTTCTATATTGATACCATTATTAATTTCTTGTTCAGAAGCATAAATATCATAATATTCTTTTACTTTATCAATAATTTCTATAATAACAGGATTAGAAATATATTGAACAATATCATGTCTAATAAAATCAATATATTCTCTATTTAATAAAATATCATTAATTATATCTATTTCATGAAAAGTAACATTATTTTTAATAATATTTTTAATTTTTTTATCTATATACAAAATAGGATTAGGTAAATAAAAATTATTATTAGAAAAAATATTTAAACTATAATTATTTAAATCAACATAAATTTGATATTTAGAATAAATTTCTTTTTGATAATATTCTTGATTCTTATGATTATGAAATTTTAGCAAATTATAAATTTCTTTTTTAATATTATTTATATCTTTGCCGCATTCTTGCAATTTTTCTATATTATAAAATATAAAATCTTTAATATTATTTTTTTTAAAAGAATGAAAATTATCATAATTTTCACTAAAATTAATATATTGATCAGGGTCTATATTATGAGGTAAAAATAATATACTTACCTTAAAACTGTTTTGATTAAGTATTTTTGATATTTTTAAAGAAGCTTCTTGACCAGAATCATCACCATCAAAAAAAATTAAAACATTATTAGTTAGTGATTTTAAAAGATCAATTTGTTGTTTAGTTATTTGAGTTCCCATTGTAGCAATAACGTTTTTTTGTTGAATTTTAAATAAAGAAATAACATCAAAAAAACCTTCGCATAAAATAATTTCCTCTTTTTCTTTTATAAATTTATAATGTTCAAAAAAACGATATAATAAGTTACTCTTTTTAAATAAAACAGTTTCAGAATTAAATAAATATTTTGTTTGATTTTTTTTATTTTCTTCAATTAAACGTCCTACAAAACCAACAATTTGACCTTTAAAATTAGTTAAAGGTAAAATAAACCTATTTCTAAAAAAATCATAATATTCATCAGAATTTTCTTTTTTTTTCACCAAACTTAATTTTACTAAATCTTTTAAATTATGTTTTTTGACTTCTAACAAGTATTTAAGAAGAGAATTATAATGAGAACCTGCAAAACCTAATTGAAATTCTTTAATAAGATCAAAATTTAACTTTCTTTCTTGTAAATATGCAATTAAAGAATGCTGAATATCCATTCTTAATATTTTTTTTAAATCTATATTTTGATATTTTTTTGGGTTTTTTAATAAACTATTTTGAATATCATAACGAAAAAAAGATCTTAAAGAATTACAATAATATTCACAAGTATCTTTTAAAATAACATATAAAGGATTTTTTGGATAATCATTAACTTTCAAAAAAGATAATTTTAAATTAAATTTCTGTGATAATTCCTTAATAGTTTCATCAATAGAAATTTTTTTTAACTGCTGATAAAATTTAAAAGGAGCGCCACCATTTAAACAAGACATACATAAAGCAATATTTTTTTCAGGAGATACAGAAAAAGAAGGGGTTTTTTCCACATGAAAAGGACATAAACCCATAAAATTTTTACCTGTTTTTTTCAAAAAAATACCACATTTGGTTACTAATTCTACAATAGAAATTTGGTTATTAATCTCTTTAATCAATTTTTTATTCATTTTTTTATATTTATTTATAAATTATTATTATTTACTTAATAAATTATTTTTTAATATTTCCAAATATTAAAAAATAATTTTTTCTTCTATATAATTTTTGATTTCCTCTATATTGATTCTATCTTGAGAAAATGTATCTCTATTTCTGATGGTAACTGTATTATCTATTAAAGTTTGATCATCTATTGTACAACAAAAAGGTGTGCCTATCATATCTTGTCTTCTGTATCTTTTACCAATACTTTTATTTTCATCATAATCAATTTCAAAAAAATAACATATCTTTTTTCTTATTTCTTGAGCTTTAACACTATGTTTCTTTTTAATTAACGGCAAAATAGCTAATTTATATGGAGCTAAAAAAGGATGAATTTTTAATACTATTCGATAATCATTTTCTTTAATTTTTTCATTACATAAAGAATTAACGATAATAGCTAAAAATAATCTTTCTACTCCTACAGAAGGTTCAATAACAAAAGGCCAAAATTTTTGTTTATTCACTTCATCAAAATATTTTAAATCTTTTCCAGAATATTCTTGATGAGTTTTTAAATCAAAGTCTGTTCTAGAAGCAATTCCCCATAATTCATCAAAACCCCAAGGAAAATGAAATAAAATATCAGTGGTTTTATTAGAATAATGACTTAATTCTGTAACTTTATTTTCTCTAAAATCTATTTTACTTTTATCAAAACCTAAATTTAAAAGAAACTGATAAATATATTCTTGCCAAAACAAAAACCATTTTTGATATTGAGAAGGTTCACAAAAAAATTCTAATTCCATTTGTTCAAATTCAAAAGTTCTAAATATAAAATTACCCGGAGTAATCTCGTTACGAAAAGATTTCCCAATTTGACCTACTCCAAAAGGTATTTTTCGTCTCGTAGTATTTAAAATATTTTTAAAATTTATAAAAATGCCTTGGCAAGTTTCTGGTCTCAAATATATAGAAGAAGAATTTTCTTTAATAACTCCTTGATGAGTTTGAAATAATAAATTGAATTCTTTTACTGAAGCCCAATTTTTAGTTCCTAAAATTTTATTTTTAATTAAATATTCTGTCATTTGTTGATAACTCAAATTATTAATGTTTATATTAACATCATGTTCCTTAATTAAATGATCAACTCTATAACGTTTATTATTATCTTTATTTTCCGCTAATAAATCCATAAAAAAGTTTAAATGGCCGGAAGCTTCTAAAATTTTTGAATTTAATAAAATAGAACTATCTAATAAAATATTAAATTCACTTTCCTGAATAAATTTTTTAATCCAAGCTTTTTTAATATTTTGTTTTAATAAACTACCTAAAGGACCATAATCAAAACTATTAGCTAAACCTCCATAAATTTCACTTCCTGCAAAAACAAAACCATTTTTTTTTGCAAAAACAATTATTTCTTTTAAAGATATCATGTTATTCCTTTTTTTATTTGATTAAATAAATAAAAATTACAAATTATATTAAAATGAGTATATTAAACTTAATATAATAAAATTGAAAAAAATATTAATTATCTAAAATTAATCATAAATTAAGATATTATTTTATTTTTTATATTCAATATGAAATAATATAAAATATAATTTTTTTTAATTATAAAAATATTTTCTTTTCTACTTTAACCCACAAATTAAGAGAAACTTTTGTTTGAAAAATTTTACTAATATTTTTTTGTGATTGGATTCTAATTTTTTTTATTTTCTGTCCTTTTGTTCCAATAATAATTTTTTTTTGACTATTTTTTTTGACTAAAACTAAAACAGAAATATCAGTTAAATTTAAACATTTATTAAAATTAATATTATCTACTAAAACATTACAATAATGTGGAATTTCTTGATTAATATAACAAAGAATTTTTTCTCTTACAAAATCTGATATTAATTCTTCTTGAGTCAGATTAGTTAAAATATTTTGAGAAAAATAAGGTGGTTTTTCTTTTAAATATAACAAAATTTTTTGTATTAAAATATGAAAATTTTGTTTTAAATGACATGACAAAGGAATTATTTCATCAAAATAAAAATTTTTTAAAAAACTAATAATAATTTTATCAATAAATATTTTTTTTCGAAAAGAGTCAATTTTATTAATTAATAAAAAAATTTTTTTATTATATTTTTTTAAAATGTTCAAAACTACCTGATCTTCCGGTTTATATTCTCTATCAACCATAAATAAAATAATATCTAATTCCTGAATATAATTTAAAGATAATGAATTTTGTTGTTTTGGAAAAATAATTTTTTTTTTAAAAAAAATTATTCCTGGATTATCAATAAAAACTAGTTGATATTTTTTTTGATTATAAATACCCATAATTTGTCTTATAGTAGTACCTGATTTAATACTTGTAATAGAAACTTTTTTTTCTAAAATATTATTTAATAAAGTAGATTTGCCTACATTCACTTCTCCGATAATAGAAATAAAACCTGATTTAAACAATATATTTAACCTCTTTATTTTTATTAACAAAAAATCTATTTAATACCTGTTTTTGTACTTTAACCATTTTTTTTAAATTATCTTCGGTATTATCTGTATAACCTTTTAAATGTAGATAACCGTGTAGAGTTAAAAAACACACTTCTTTAATTAAACTATTATTATATTTTTTAGCTTGTTGCGAAGCTTTAACAAGTGAAATAAAAATATCTCCTAAAGAATCATCTTTTATTTCATTAATAAATGTCAAAATATCTGTAGAATATTTTTTTTTTCTATAATAATAATTCATTTTTTTCATTTTATTATTTTTAATAAAAATAATATGCATTTTTTTACTATCTTTAATATAATTAAAAACTTTAAATAATTTTTTTTTTAAAAAATTAATTTTAATTTTAGTTTGATTATGTATTTTGATATTCACTAAAATTTTTTTATTATTACTCCTTAATATTTATTAATAAAAAATAAAAAAAATTAACTTTGAATAATTTAATAAAAAAAATAAAAAATAAAAGCAACTTTTTTTAATTTTTATATTATTAGGTTGCTTTTTTTACTATTAATCAATATTATTAAATTTTATTTATGTGTTTTTTTACCTTTTAAAATAAATTTTTTTCTCTTTTTCATATTATTTTTTATACGAGCTTTTCTCGCTACGCTGGGTTTAATATAATATTCTTTACTTCGATATTGAGCTAAAATACCTGATCTTGAAACTTCTCGCCTAAAACGACGCAAAGTATCGTCTAAATTTTCTCCTTCTTTAATAAAAACTTTAGTCATTATATTTATTGATCAACCTCCTATTTAATTTTATTTGATTTACTTAATTCTTATTTACTCAATAATTTTATTTATTAAATATCAAAAATTTATTTTCCTAAATACAAATAAATACATTAACAAATATATTAACAAACTAAAATATAAAAAAATCTTAAATAATTATAACATAAGTAATAATGAAATAAAAAAATTAAAAAAAACTATAAAAAATTTATTTTTAAATTTACATAAGAATGTAAAAAAAGCATAACAACCAAAAATAATATTAAAAAATTTAAATAAATTTCAGATTTTGGTATAACATAATTACCATATTTTTCAGCAAACATATCTATAACACTTTTTTCAGAAGAAAATAAAATAAATAAAATAATTAAAATACAATCCATATATAACCAAAAATTTGTTTTAAATAAAAAGATATTATACCACATTATTGTACATATCTCCTTTCGGAATAACTAAAGCCTTCAAAAAAAGATCTTTAGCATTTTCTATTGCAATAATTTCCAATTTATTTCGTACTTCTTCAGGTATATCATCTATATCTTTAATATTATCTTTAGGAATAAAAATAGTACTCAAACCGCTTCTATTAGCAGCAATAGCTTTTTCCTTTAAACCACCAATAGGTAAAACAGAACCCCTTAAAGTAATTTCTCCTGTCATTCCTATTTCTCTACGAACAAATTTTCCTTTAATAGCAGAAAAAATAGAAGTGGCTATCGTTATACCAGCTGAAGGACCATCTTTAGGAATAGCACCTTCTAAAAAATGAATATGAAAATCGTTTGAGTTAAAAACTTCATATTTTATACCTAACTTTTTGGCATTTGATTTTAAAAAACTAAAAGCAGTTATAGCACTTTCTTCTAAAACCTTACCCAAATGACCAGTAAGAACTAATTTTCCACTTCCTTTATAATAAGTTACTTCCACAGGTAAAATATCACCACCAAAAGCAGTATAAGCTAATCCATTCACAACTCCTATTTGATTTTTAGAAGAAGACAACAAATGTTGATAAATAATTTTTCCTAAAAATTTTTCAATATTGTTTGTACTTATTTCTATTTTCTTAGTTTTATTAATTAAAATATCTTTTACTGTTTTTCTTATCAAATTAGCTATTTGTTTATTTAAATTTCTAACTCCGGCTTCTTTAGTATAATGTCTAATAATATACATTAAAGTTTGATCATCAATCGAAAAAAACTCATCTTTAAGACCGTGTTCTTTTAATAATTTAGGCAATAAATATTTTTTAGCAATGGATAATTTATCTTGTTCTGTATATGAATTTAATTCTATAATTTCTAAACGATCTTTTAATGGTTCAGAAATATTACTCAAATCATTAGCAGTTGTAACAAATAAAACTTTTGATAAATCAAAAGGTTCAGAAAGATAAAGATCCACAAAATTTTTATTTTGTTTAGGATCTAATACTTCTAATAAAGAAGAAGCAGGATCATGTTGAAAATTATTAACTAATTTATCTATCTCATCTAATAAAAAAACAGGATTCATAACTCCTACATCTTTCAAACCACTTAAGATACGACCGGGCATAGCTCCTACGTAAGTTCTTCTATGTCCTCTAATTTCACTTTCTTCTTGTAAACCACCTAAAGATTGTTTAACAAACTTTCGACCTAAAGCTTCTGCAATTGAAATAGCTAAAGTAGTTTTACCAACCCCAGGAGGCCCTACCAAACAAATAATAGTTTGTGGATTTGTTTTAGTCATAATTTTTACAGCAGCATATTCTATAATACGTTCTTTAGCTTTTTTCAAACCATAATGATTTTTTTCTAAAATAAATTGAATTTTTTCTAAATCATTAATATCTTTGCTATTTTTTCCCCAAGGCAAAGCGATTAAAAAATCTAAATAACTTCTAATAACGAAAGAATCTGCAATAGCTGAGGAAATACTTTGATAACGCGATAATTCTTGCAAAGCTTTTGTTTTTATATTACTAGGCATTTTAGAACAATTAATTTTTTTTCTTAATTCTTCTATTTCTTCTTCTTTTTTAACTCTATCTCCTAATTCATTTTGAATAGCACGTATTTTTTCTCTTAAATAAAATTCTTTTTGATTTTCATCAATACTTTTTTTAACTTCTGAATTGATTTTATTTTCTAATTCTATAATTTCAGTTCTAAATTGTATATCTTGCAGAATATACAATAATCTTTTATTTAAATTAGTTTCTTTTAGATACTTATATTTATTTTTTTCTTCGATTTTTAATGAAAAAATAATCAAATCTGCAGCTTTTTCAGTAGTAACTCCGTTTTTTACTTGTTCTAAAAAAGCATTTTCAGAAATTAATAAAAGTTGATTAACATTACTAGATATTTGTTGTAATATTAATTTAATCAAAGCTTTTTCTTCTTGTAAATCGCCAAATAAAGTAGAAACGTTTTTATATTGAGTTAAATAAAGATGATTATCCTTAATAATTTTTTGAACTTTAACTCTTTTGATAATACGTAATTTCACTTTATAAAGATCATCATCTATTTTTATAGAAACTAAAATTTTTGATAAAACGCCATATTGTTCTATATCAGATATTTTTGGATCATCTTTTAAAAAATCTTTTTGTAATAAAATAACAATATAAGGGCATTTGTTTTTTTCAGCTAACTTCAAAGCATTAACTGAAAAAGAACGACCTATTTCAATTCTTAGATCATTGAAAGGGATTGGTACAACATCTCTTACAATAATAGAAGGTAATTCTTTAGGAATAGCTTCTAAATCTATTTTTTTTTTATCTTCCATATTTTATATACATCCTTATTTTTTCAACAATTCAAAATAAAATCTACAATTATCACTTATTATATATATTATACAATAAATTAAATTTCATCTAAAGATATTTGGACAATATTCAAGCAAAAAATAAAAAAACATATTCACATACTTGTTTATGTTTTTTTTATTTTTTTTCTATATTTTTTCCAACTGTATATTTTCTTTATTTTTTTCAATAGAATTTTTTATTAAAAAATCTATTATTTTACTTTTTAAAATATTTTTTTTTATATCTTCCATTAAAAAAAAATTTTTTTTTATTTGATCAACAGATATATTATAACTAAAACTCATTTCTTGAGAATAATAATCTAATTCTGTGGGTAAAACTTTTATATTTTCTTTTTCAATTATTTCTTCTAATATTAAATCAATTTTGATATTCCTTATAGCTTGTTTTCTAATTCTTTGTTCAAATTCTTCCATATTTATTTTATAAATATTTAAATATTTTTCTATATTTAAATTATTTTTATTTAATTCTTGGTTAAAATTTTTTTTTAAATCTTCTATTTCATAAATAATTAAGTTTTCGTTTATTTTTAAAAAAGAATTTTTAACTAAGAAATCTAAAATTTCCTTTTCTTGTTTTTGACGAATTTTATTTTGCTGATCTAATTCTAACTTTTTTTTAATTTCTTTTTTTAAATCACTAATTGTAAAAATACGTGGTATTTTTAAACTTTTAATAAATTCATCATTTAAGTTAAACTCTTCTTTAATTTTTATACTTTTTAAAAAAACTTCAAAAAAAATCTTCTTAGAAGCTATGGATTGATCATAAAAATTATCCGGAATAATTAAAGAAAAAATTCTATTTTCTTTGACTTTCATACCTATTACTCCATCATCAAAACCCATAATAAATTGATTATTACCTATTTCTAAAGAAAAATCACTAATCTCGCTATGTTTGATACTTTTTTTTTCATCCAAAAAAATACTTAAATCAAAAATAGCTAAATCATTTTTTTCTAAAGATAAATATTGTGGTTTAAAATTTTTAAAAGTATTTTGTTTAATAATATCATTAATTTTAATTTGTATTTCTTTTTCTCTAATAGAAATATTATCAAAAAAAGTCACTTTGATATCTTTATAGTTACACAAGATAACTTCAGGTTTAAGAAAAAATTCTAAAGCAAAATCAAAAAAATCTTTTTTTTTCAAATCTTCTATATTACAACTCACTAATTTAGGTTGACCCATAACCATAAATTTTTTTTTATTCTTTATGATCTCTTCTGATTTTTTTTTTATTAAAATTTCTAAAGCATCTTTATAAAGTTTTTGATCTCCAATTTTTTTTTTAAAAATAGATCTAGTAACAAAACCCTTACGAAAACCCTTGATTTCAATTTTATCTTTAACTTTTTCAAAAGCATAACATAAATAATTTTCAAATTCTTCGTTATACAAACGAAATTTAAATTGTAAAAAATCATTATTAACTTTTTTAATTTGCATCTTTTTTTCCTATAATTTTATTAAAAAAAATTTAAATAAATTTTATTTATTTTTTAAAATTAATTTTTTTAAAAAAATTATAAATAAAATTTTACTCTATTTTATAAATTTTCTAAATTAAATTTTAATACAGTTTTATTATCTTAATTCTTCAATTTCTTTAGTTATCGTAAATTTAAATCAAATTATTAATATTCTATACGAATATTAGAAATAAATTACACTTTAAAAGATTAAAAAAAAATTATAAAAATATCTATGATAATATAACATAACAATTATAATAGATAAAATAATAATATAATAAACATTTATTTATATGATATTATAAGATTGTAAGATACAAAAGAAAAATTAAATAAAAAACTAATAAAATATAATAAAGTTTAATATTTTTTCACTAAATTAAATTAGCAACTATAAATTAAATTAAGAAAATGATACAATGCATAATTTTACAAATTAAAAAATATAAACAAAACTAAATTTTAAAATTATATATTTATAAACTAAAACCATAATTTAAAGACATTCAATACAAATTTAATCAAATAATAAATTTATCGAAATAGAAAAATATAAATACTTTTTCCTAATATTTTTTTAATTAAATTTTTTTTATTTATACAAATATTTACAATAAGATCATTTTTTTAAGATTTAAAATTAATATTTCATTATAATTAAAATAAATTAAAAATAATTTCTATCAAAATTCAATATAATAACACTCTAAATTATTTTTAATTTTAAACTATTTTCAATTTTGTTTTAATAATAATAAAATAATATCAAAAAATATTAAAAAAATTTATATTTCGCAATAATATGAAAAATTAAATTAACCAAAAAATTCAAAAATATTATTTTATGTTATAATGACTGGTATAAATTTTTTTTATTAAAATATTAGAAAAATTTAAATTTTTTATAAAAATTATCATAATTTATAAAATAAAATTAAATAAAAACAATATTTCAAATTTAAATATGATATTTAGTTAAATAAAATTTTAGTTACTAGTGTAAAAACATAATTATAAAGGAGAATATTCATTAAATAAATGATTAAAAAAAATGATTATAATGCTGAAAGTATTGAAATTTTAGAAGGTTTAGAAGCTGTCAGAATAAGACCAGGTATGTATATAGGTTCTACTTCTGAAAAAGGGTTATATCATTTAATTTGGGAAATAGTAGATAATTCTATAGATGAAGCATTAGCTGGATTCGCAAATGAAATTATTATAGAAATTTTTCCAAATAATATAATTCGTGTATCTGATAATGGTAGAGGGATTCCTGTAGGAATACATCCTAAAACTAAAAAACCAGCCGTAGAAACAATTTTAACTACTTTGCACGCAGGAGGGAAATTCAATAATAATTCTTATCAATTTTCTGGAGGATTACATGGAGTAGGTGCTTCTGTTGTAAATGCTTTATCCAAGTGGTTTCAAGTAGAAATACATTTAAACAATAAAGTGTATTTTCAAAAATATGAAAAAGGAATACCTATAACTTCTTTACAAATCAAAGATAATACTGAAAAAACAGGAACTATTATAACTTTTTTACCTGATAATGAAATTTTTAAAGAAATGGATAATTTTGTCTATAAATTAGACATTATAAAAAACAGAATTCAACAATTAGCTTTCTTAAACAAAAATATAAAATTAAAAGTCATTGACACAAGAACAGAACCGAAAAAATATTTTAATTTTTGTTATGAAGGAGGTATTAAAGAATATCTTAAATATTTAAACGAAAACAAAAAAAACATTGGTACAGAATTTTATCAAGAAAGTAAAATATCTGATATTTACTTTGAAATATCTTTTCAATATTCTGAAAATTATTCAACACATATTTATTCTTTTGTTAATAATATTCATACCTTCGAAGGAGGAACTCATGAAGAAGGTTTTAAAATGGCGTTAAATCGAATATTAAATAAATATGCAAAAGAAAAAAATTTTCTAAAGAAAGATATTAATAACTTTATTAGCGAAGATACTTTAGAAGGTATTACTGCTATTATTTCTTTAAAATATGGTAATCCTATATTCGAAGGACAAACAAAAACTAAATTAGGTAATACAGAAGTTAAACAAGTTATTTCTAAATCATTTGGAGAAAATTTTGAAAGATATTTATTAGAAAATCCTAAAGAAGCTAAAAAAATTGTTGAAAAATGTTTATTAGCTATAAAAGCAAGAATAGCTGCTAAAAGAGCACGTGAAATAACACGTAGAAAAACACCTTTAGATTCATTTGGTTTTGCTTCAAAATTAGCTGATTGTTACATAAAAGAACCTTCTTTATCAGAACTTTATATTGTCGAAGGAGATTCAGCAGGTGGTTCAGCTAAACAAGGAAGAGATTCAAAATATCAAGCAATTTTACCTTTGAGAGGCAAAATTATAAATGTAGAAAAATCTCGTTTAGAAAAAGTTTTAAGCAATAATGAAATTATTTCTCTCATACAAGCTATTGGTACAGGAATCGATAAAGAATTTAACTTACAAAAATTAAGATATCATCGTATTATTATAATGACTGATGCAGATGTTGATGGAGCTCACATCAGAACTCTGCTGTTGACTTTCTTTTTTAGAAACCTAAAACCTCTCATTGAAAACGGATTTGTTTATTTTGCTCAACCTCCTTTATATAAAATTCAAAGTAATAAAAAAACTAATTATATATATAACGAACAAAAACTTAAAGAATTTATTGAAAACAATAAAAATAAAATTTACTTACAAAGATATAAAGGATTAGGTGAAATGAATCCAGAACAACTTTGGGAGACTACAATGAATCCTGAAAAAAGAACTCTATTACAAGTAACTTTAGAAGATATAGTAGAAGCAGATAAAACTTTTAATATGTTAATGGGGGAAGAAGTTTCTACAAGAAGAGATTTTATTAAAGAAAATGCAATATATGCAGATTTAGATGTTTAATAAAAAAAATATTTTAAAATAGAATCAGTATAAGGCGATAATTATGTCAAATAAAACAAAAACAAAACAAAAATCCAAAGAAATTTATTTAAAAAATGGAGACAATAAATTTCTGAATAATTGCGGATTTATTAAGAAAATAGATATCAAAACAGAAATGGAAAAATCTTTTTTAAGTTATGCTATGAGTGTAATTGTATCCAGAGCTTTACCAGAAATTAAAGATGGTTTAAAACCTGTTCAAAGAAGAATTTTATACGGAATGAAAGAATTAGGAGTTTATAATCATTCCAGTTATAAAAAAGCGGCAAGAATTGTGGGCGATGTAATGGGTAAATTTCATCCGCATGGTGATAGTAGTATATATGAAGCAATGGTAAGAATGGCACAAAATTTTAATTATCGTTATCCTTTAGTAGATGGACATGGTAATTTTGGTTCTATAGATGGAGATGCTGCTGCTGCTATGCGTTATACAGAAGTAAGAATGTCTAAAATAGCAATGGAAATGATTAAGGAGATAGAACAAAATACAATTGATTTTGTTAATAATTATGATAATAGTGAAAAAGAACCAATAATTTTACCTACTAGTTTCCCTAATTTACTAATCAATGGTTGTTCTGGTATTGCTGTTGGCATGGCTACTAATATTCCATCTCATAACTTAGGAGAAGTAATAGATGCTGTATTAGCATATATAGAAAATAAAAATATCACAATTACAGAAATCATGAAATATATAAAAGGTCCTGATTTTCCAACTGGTGGAGAAATTTTAGGTTCTGATAACTTAAAAGAAGCTTATGAAACCGGAAGAGGAAAAATTTATATTAGAGCTAAAACAGATATTATTAAATCTGAAAAAAATAGATATTCCGTTATTATTACTGAAATTCCTTATCAAATTAAAAAAACAAGTATTATCGAAAGAATTGCTTTTTTAGCTAAAGAAAAAATTATTGATGGTATTACCGATTTGAGAGATGAATCTTCTAATAAAAAAGGAATTAGAATTGTTATAGATCTAAGGAAAGATGTTAATCCAAAAGTTTTTTTAAATAATTTATATAAACATTCTCAAATTCATATTTCTTATAACTTTAACATGATAGCTTTAGTTAATGGTATTCCGCAAATAGTTAATTTAAAAAAAATTATTCAAGAGTTTTTTCTTTTCAGAATTGAAGTTATCAATAGGCAAAAAAAATTTGAATTAAAAAAAGCTGCAGATAAAAAACACTTGATTGAAGCTTCCGTAATAGTTTTAAATGATATAGATAATGCTATAGAATTAATTAAAAAATCTGAAAATATTCCAAATGCAAAAGAAAAATTAATAAAAAAATATAATTTTGATGAAATACAAAGTAAAGCTATTTTAGAAATGAGTTTGCAAAAAATTACAAATTTAGAAATAGAAAAAATTAAAAAAGAAGAACAAATTCTTATTAGTAAAATTGCTGAATACGAAAGTATAATCAATTCTCAGAATAAAAAAGAAAAAATATTAAAAAAAGAATTATTAGAAATTAAAAAAAAATTTCAAGATAAAAGAAAAACTATAATTAATAAAAAACAAGAAATTTTAGATATACCAAATGAAGATTTAATAGAAGAAGAACATATTCTGATCACTGTTACTAACAAAGGTTATGCTAAACGTTTGAATTTGAATACTTATAAAAAGCAAAATAAAGGAGGAAAAGGAGTTATTGGTATTACAATAAATGAAGATGATTTTGTAGAACATTTTATTATAACTTCTACTCATGATTATCAATTATTTTTCACTAATAAAGGTAAAGTATACCAATTAAAAGGATATCAAATACCGGTTTTTTCTCGACAATCAAAAGGAATACCATTGATAAACTTAATTCCTTTAGAAAAAGGTGAATTTTTAACTTCATTAACAAGTATCAAAAATTTCAAACAAATAGAAGGTTTTTTAGTATTGATTACTAAAAAAGGATTAATAAAAAGAAATGCAATTCAAGAATATGAAAATATAAGAGTAAATGGAAAAATAGCATTTGTTCTAAAAAATGATGATGAAGTATTATCGGTTTTAAAAACTTCTGGAAATCAAGATATTATTCTTGCTGCTTCTAACGGGAAAGCCATTCGTTTTAATGAAAGTTCTATTCGTAAAACATCCCGTATGAGCACAGGCATTATAGGTATGAGAATTTTATCAGAAGATAATATTATTGGTTCAGCCGCAGTTTCTACTCCTGAACAAGATATTTTAGTTTTAACAGAATTCGGATATGGTAAAAAAACAAAAATTAATGAATATCGAAAACAAAAAAGAGGAGGAAAAGGAACAAAAACTTTAAAAATAACCAGTAAAAATGGTAAATTAGTTTCCTTAAAAACAGTTTTACCTCAAGAAGATCTTATATTAATTTCTGATCGTGGAAAAGTTATAAGAATGGAAATTGATAAAATTTCTACTACTAAATCAAAAGTAGCTCAAGGAAATAAATTATTTAATTTAGATAATAACCAAAAATTAGTTAATGTAGTTGTTGTAAAAGAAAAAATTAAAAAAATTTCTGATTTATAAAAAATATCATTTTAATAAACTAAAATAAGAATATTAATAAAATATTACATTATGAAATTATATAAAAAACAAATAATATTATCTATAATTTCTGTCTCTGCATTTGATACAAAAAAAATAGGTTATAAATTTGCTCATTTTTTTTTAAATCACAAAGAATTCAAACAAAAAAAAAATATCATTTTATTAGAAGGTTGTATAGGTTCAGGTAAAACTACTTTTATAAAAGGAATAGCTAAAAAATTAGGCATTACAAAAAATGTTAATAGTCCTACTTTCTTTTTATTAAAACATTATCCAGGAAAAAATATTCAATTATATCATTTAGATTTATATAAAATATTACAATTTAAAAGAAATGTTATTTTGACTATCATTGAAGAATTAACAGAAGATATTGAATTAGGTGATATGTTAGTAGTAGAATCTACTCAAAATATTTTGTCTTTTTTTCCAAACTGGAATTTTAAAATAAAGATTTATTTACTAGATATTAAGAATAGAAAAATTTTAATAGAAAAAAATGAATAAAAAACTGTTATCAAAATAACAACTTAAAAAAGATATATGAAAATTAAATCAATAAAAGATAAAGAAAAAAAATACCTTATTTTAGATATTTCGATTAAAACAAAATTAATTATTTTAGCTACAAAAAATAAAATTATTGATATGATAAAATTTTCTATATCTAAAGAATTTGTAGAAAATATAATACCTTTCATTCAAAAAATAATACATAAAAATAATATAAAACTAAAAGACTTAAATGGTATTATCGTAGGACAAGGACCAGGTGCTTTTATAGGTATTCGTATAGCTGTTTTAACTTCTAAAATTTTATCAATAGGTTTAAATATTCCTTTATACAAAATTAGTAGTTTAATTCTTTTATCTAGTGGTCATATTAATAAAAATAATATTATAACACCTAAAATATATGCTTATAATAATCTTTATTATGGGATTAGCTTTCAAAAAAATAAAATAATTTTATCCGAAAATATTTATAATAACTCTGTTTTAAACCGATTTAGTAATCATTTATTATTAGATCTAAATAATATAAAAATATCTTTATTACAAACTTTTTTTTATATGAAAAAAGTACTTAATCCTCATTTTTTAAAACCGAAATATTATGATATAAATTAAAAATAAATTATTAAAGGATTCTTTTTCATTATGAATATTTTATCTATTGAAACAAGTTGTGATGAAACTAGTGTCGCTGTAACAAAAAATGGGAAAACAATTTTATCAAATATAGTTTTTTCTCAAATTCATTATCATAAAAATTTTGGTGGAGTTGTACCAGAAATAGCCGCTAGAAAACATTCAGAATCAATCACTATTATCTTAAAAAAAGCATTAAAACAAGCTAATATAAAAGAAAAAGAAATTGATCTAGTTGCAGTTACAGAAGGACCTGGTTTAATTAGTTCTTTGCTTGTAGGAATAAACGCAGCTAATACATTTGCTTATATTCACAATAAACCTTTAATAGGTATTAATCATTTAATAGGACATATTTATTCTGCTCAAATAGAAGAAAATGAATTAAAATTTCCAAATTTAGCACTTCTTATTTCCGGAGGTCACACAGAACTATTTTATATCCAAGATCATTTTAAAATTCAACATATTGGTTATACTTTAGATGATGCAGTAGGAGAAGTTTATGATAAAATTGCTAGAAGTTTAAAATTAGAATATCCAGGAGGTCCTATAATAGAAAAATTAGCTAAAAAAGGAAAAGATGTTTATAATTTTGTTCGACCTTATTTAAAAAATAAAAATTTAAATTTTAGTTTTTCTGGTTTAAAAAGTAAAATTATTAATTTTATTTCTCAAAAACAAAATTATAAAGAATTTATAAATGATATATGTTGTTCCTTTCAAGCTAGTATTGTTGATGTTTTATTAGAAAAAACCAAAAGAGCTTTTAAAAAGTTTCCTGTAAAACAATTAATAATTGTAGGTGGAGTTGCATCAAATAAATTTTTAAAGAAAAAATTTCTAAAAAATCTAGATTTTTTAGAAATAATAGTACCTAAAAAGGAATATTGTACTGATCAAGCAGCTATGATTGGTATTGCTGCTTATTATAAAAATAAATTTTTTCAAAAAGCACAAAAAAAATATAATTTAAAAGGAAACGCAAATTTATATTTTTAAAATAAACCAATTATCTTTAATTTCATTTTAAATAAATTAAAAAAATAATAGTTATTTTAATGAAAAAAATAAATAATTATTATTTTTTTAATTTGAAAATTTAATCTATTTTCAAAAAAAATAATTCAAACAATTATTAATTGTAATTATATATAAAAATGGATAAAATAAAAAAATGAAAAATATAAAAAAAATTTCTAACTTTATCAAAACTATAATACAAAAAGATTTAGACAAAAAAAAATATAATAAAATTATTTTAAGATTTCCTCCAGAACCGAATGGTTTTCTACATTTAGGGCATGCTCGTGCTATTGTTATTAATTTTGAATTATCACTTTTTTTTAAAGGAAAAGTATATTTAAGATATGACGATACAAATCCTAAAAATGAAAAACAAATTTATGTAGATGCTATTTTAAAAGATATAATTTGGTTAGGTTATAAACCAACAAAAATAACTTTTGCTTCAGATTATTTTCCACAAATGTATAAAAAAGCTTTAATTCTGATTAAAAAGAATAAAGCTTATGTGGATGATTTAACTACAGAAGAAATTAAAATTTATAGAGGTAATATCGTTCAAAAAGGAAAAAATTCTCCTTACAGAAATCGTACGATGGAAGAAAATTTAGCTTTATTTCAAAAAATGAAAAAAGGTTTCTTTACAAAAGGGTCGAAAGTCTTAAGAGCTAAAATTGATATGTCTAATCCTAATATTAATTTAAGAGATCCTATTTTATATCGTATTTTAGACGATTTTACACTAAAAAACAAACATTGGTTTATTTTTCCTTCTTATGATTATGCTCACCCTTTGGAAGATGCAATAGAAAAAATAAGTCATTCTTTATGTTCTTTAGAATTTGAAGATCATAAACCTTTATATAATTGGATTCTACGAGAAACAGAAATTAAAAATCCTCCAACTCAAATTGAATTTGGTCGTTTAAATATAAGTCAAACTTGTTTAAGTAAAAGAAATTTAAATTTATTAGTTCAATCTTCTTTAGTAAAAGGATGGGATGATCCTAGAATGCCTACTTTAACAGGATTAAAAAAAAGAGGTTATACGCCAGATTCTATTAAAAATTTTATTCTGGAAGCTGGTGTAGCTAAAAATAATACTAGCGTAAAAATAGAAATGATGGAATATTTTTTAAGAAATGATCTAAAAAATAAATCTAAAAAAGCTATGGCTGTTTTAAATCCTTTAAAAGTTACAATTTCAAACTATCCTGAAAATAAAATAGAATTTTTAAAAGTTCCTTTTTATCATAATCCTATTTCAGGAGAAAGAAAAATATTTTTCTCCAGACATATTTTTATCGAAAAAGAAGATTTTTTTATTAATAAACCAGATGAGAAATATAAAAGATTATTTTTAAATGGAGAAGTCAGACTATTAAACGCTTATTTTATTAAAGCTTATAAAATAATAAAAGATGATAATGATAATATAATAGAAATTTTAGCTAAATATGATGAAAGAACTAAAAGTGGTACAGGTTTTAACGAAAGAAAACCTAACGGTACTATTCATTTTGTAGAAAAAAATACTGCCAAAAAAGCTATTTTTAACTTTTTTCAACCTTTATTTATGCAAGAAAATAATTTTGATATTCATAATTTTAATCATAACTCATTAATTAAAAAAAAATCTTTTGTAGAAAGTGCTTTAGAAAAAATAAATAATTTAGAAAAAATTCATTTTATGAGGCATGGTTATTTTAATCTAGAAAAAAAAGAAAAAGAAATTTTTCATTTTAACGAAATTGTTCCTTTAAAAAAAACCTATAAATAAATAAATCATTTTAAAAAAAGAATAATTTATGGTAAAAATTAATGAAAAATAATATAAAAGTAATTATAAAAAATTCATATGAATTAGAATTACAAGAAAATGCAAAAAAAGGAGATATTATTAATTTAAAAGAAAGCATTAAACTAAACATGGATATAGTGCAAAAAAATATTCATGATCAAGAAAGAAAAAAAATAGAAGATTTTTTTAAAAAAGAAAAAGAAGAAGCTTTAAAAAATTTTCAAAATCAAAAAAAATTAGAAATACAAAAAATAATATATGAACATGAAAAAAATAAAATGAAATTAGAAAATGAAAAAAATCAAGAAATTTATCAATTAAAACTAAATAGAAGTTATTTAAATAATAAATTAATCGGAGAAAAACTAGAAAAATGGTGTGATAATGAAATTCAAAATCAAATGTTAATTTTAAATGATATAAGTTGGCATAAAGATAACGAAATTATTAAAGGTAGTAAAGCAGATTTTATATTTAAATTATATAGAAATAAAGAAAAAAAAGAAGATGAAATTTTAACATCTGCTATTTTAGAAATGAAAAGTGAAATAAAAAATATAGATTTTTTTAAAAAAAAACAAAAAAATGAACAATATTTTAATAAATTAAATATAGATCGTCAAAATAAAAATTTAGAATTCGCCCTTTTAATAAGTGAACTAGAATATGATCAAGAAAATGATTTACCAATTAAAAAAGTTCAAGAATATGAAAAAATGTATATTATTAGACCTCCTTATTTAGTTACTTTTTTAAATATTATTATCGCTTTAGCCCGAAAAAATAAAGAATTAATTTATCAAATAAAAAGAAAAAAACAAGGTTTTAAACAAGAAAAAGAAATAAGAGAATTATTTGAAAATATGAAAAATAAAATTTTAAATAATTATTTAAAAAAAATAGAAAAAAATTTAAACGAAATTATAAAAGAAAATAAAAACATAAAAAAAACAGCAGAAAATATTTTATCATCATATCAAAAAATAGAACATAAAACTCAAATAATTTTAGCACATCATTTTAAATTTTTAATTAAAAAAATAGAAAATTTCCAAATAGAAAAAATTATTAAAAAAATAAATCAAAATAAAGAAATAATTAAAAAATATCAAAAAAAAGTATAATATTTTTAAAAAATTAAAAAATTTATCAAAAAAATAAAATAAATAATTAATAAAAAGCAAAAATGAATATTTATAAAAAAAACGATTATCAACATAAAAAAAATTTTAAAAAAAATATTATTTATTTTTTAGTTATTTTTATAAATACAAATGATAAGATTATTTTGCTTTAATAATTTTAAGATAATATATTATTTTGAAAAAAAAAGGTTATAAATAATATTATTATGTTCAAATCTAAAAATAGTTTGTTTATTTTTAATAAATTATTATATTTAAAAATAATTTTAGTTTTATTTTTTTATTAATGAATCACTATTTAGATAAAAATAAAATTTTTGGTTTTTATGATGAAAAAAAATAAAGATATTTTAATATCATCAAAATAACAAGAAATTGACAATAACTCAATAGAAGAAGTTAATTTAATAATAAATAACCAAAACAAAACAGAAGAAAATAACAAATTAATAATGAACCAATATAAAGATTTTTTAAATGAATTAGTTTATGGAAACACTATCTAAAATAATATATTTATATTCGCAAAAATAAATAATTTAACCTAAACAATAACAATACAAAATCTTAAATGATTCTAAAAAATTTTTTTAAGCAAATTAAACAAAGATTCATTAAAAATCATAAAAGCCATAAATAATTTAGTAGAAAATAAACATTATTTTAATAATAATCTAATAACAAATATTATAAACATATATACGGAAACATTGCCGCTAAAACATTAGAAAGTTCCTGCTCATCTATATTAAAACATTATCTATTAGATGAAAATATTATCAGACAAATTTATTCTGCTATAATAGAACAATCTCCTGGAATAAAACCTGTTCATCAAATTTTGAGATAATTGAAAATAATATTAGATAATTATTTTATAATGGATAAAATTTTATATAACAATTTTATTTTATTTAAATTAAAAAAATAACACAATGAACAATTTAATAAAAATATAATAAAAAAACTAAAAAATGTATTTAAAAACTTTTTAACTTTAAAAAAACTTCTAAATAATAATAATAAATATTACTTATAAGTATTTTATTTTTTTATTAATTAAACATATTAAACATTTTAAAATATTCATTATAATATATAACAAATAATGAAAAAATAATAGAAAATATAATAAATTATGTTGTTTTATTAAATTGAAAATTTACTATATTAATCATTTTATTTTTTTAAACAAACAATATTTTGTTTAAAAAAAATAATTGAAATATTTATAATACAAAATATAATCATAATGTTATAATTCTATTTTTAAAAGAATTGAAAAAAATTTAAAAAATTTAATTATTACTATTTTATTTACATTCTGACAAAATTATTTTTTTATATCAAATTATTTTAAATTTAAGTCAATTTAAAAATAAATAGTCAATTGTTAATCAAAGCAACAATAAAATTAAAAAAAATAAATTATATGTAAAAAGATTTATAATATTACATTTTATTTTTTTAAAAATATATTATTTTATTTTATAATATTGTTATTTTATATTTTTTTAATTTTAATTAATACTTTCATACTTTTAAATAATCGTATATTTTTATTTATTTTATCTTATTCGTTATTTTATATTTTATAATTAAAATGAATTTTTATTAATATATTAATAAAAAAAGTTTTTAAAACTATTTTTGAAATAGATCCATATAAAAAAATAATAACCATATATAATATATATTATTTATTTATATAGCTATTATATAAAAATTAAACATTTTTTATAAAAAAAATATTTTCAAAATTTAAAAAATTATTCTAATAAATTTAAAATTCTTTTTCGACAAGTAAAAAAAGTTGGAATAAGCATAGCAACAAATGAAATTAAAATAGAAAAAAATGCTAAATAAGAAAAAAAAGTTATATTTCTCATCATACAAGAAACAACAAAATATGGATGAAAAAATAAGGTATAAAACCTTAAAAAACGATAATATTGATCTTTATTTTGTGGATATTTAGATTTTAATAACATCGATATTGAACTAGATGATATTTTTGACATATCTAAAAATGTGAAAATATTTACATCAAAAAAATGATTAAACATAAAAAAAAGGAAAATGGATGTTATAGTTACAAGAATAAAAGCAAAAATAAAAGCTTCTAACAAAAAAATCTTAATAACATTAAAAGTATTACAACCTAAAAGTCGTAAAGTCCCTATTTCTTTTTTTTTCAAACGTATGCAAGCGTTGAAATAAAGAAAAATCATAAACACAGGAAAAATAAACAAAATAAATAATATTACACAACCTACTTTTTTTTCATCTGCTATCCAACTTTTAAAATATAAATAAAAAGAATACAAAATATTTTTGTTATTATAAAAAGCATATTTAGATACGCCAAATCCTAAAGTAATAATATTTAGTGATAACGCTAGACAAGAAGTAACTAAAACAAAAAATAAAAATTTTTTTTTAAGCCATAAAGATTTAAAAGCTATTTTCCAACGAAAAAGAAAACTTAAATAACTTTTTGAAATTCTAAAATCATCATCTACAAAAGAAATATTTTCTAATTTTGAAAGTTTAGTAGCAACAAAATTTTTGTTTTGTATTTCTTTTTGTTGAATATAATCTTGATTAAATTGATTAGATTTTATTTTTTCTAATATCTCAGGAGTAATAACAGTACCAACTGCAATTTCATTTTCTTTTGATTCTAACTGAACATCTTTTTTATCTTTGATACGAGAAATATCAACTTCCATCACACCATATTTCATTTTAATAATACGATCTGCATATTTATAAGCATTTTGTTCATCATGCGATATAACAATAACTAATTTTTCTTTAGATAATTCTTTAAATTTATTAAAAATTTTCAAACTTGTCAAATTATCTAAATTAGAAGTAGGTTCATCTGCAAAAATAATTTTACAATTTTTTACTAAACCACGAATAATAGAAATTCTTTGTTTTTGACCACCTGAAAGTTCACTTATCCTTCTATTTTTAAAAGAATAATCTAAACCAAACTCAGATAATAATTTATCCACTAATTGTTCATTTGGTTTTTGACCTTGTAAAACAAAAGATAAATTAATGTTTTCTATAACATTTAAATCATTAATTAAATAACATTCTTGAAAAATAAATCCAATCATTCCGTTTCTATAATGATCTAAAGATTTTAAATTTAATTTAGTAATAGAATTATTAGCAACAAAAACTTCACCTGAATATTTATCTTCAATACCAGCTAAAATATTAAATAAAGTAGTTTTTCCAGATCCCGATTCTCCTAAAATAAAAATTAATCCTTTTTTAGGTAAATTAAGAGAAAAATCTTTCAAAGCATGTACATTATTTTTAGATATTTTAGTAACATAATTCTTGTTAATTTTTTTTAATCGAAACATATTCAACAATCTTTCTTTATAGTATAATAATCTTTGATATATTAATTTTTACATTCTTAAAATAATAAAAAATAATAAAATATTATTTACTATGAATTTTCAGATATTTTAAAAATTTCATTATGTAAAAAATAATTTCTATTATATTATATAATAAAATTAATTACAATTTTTTCATATATTAGTTTTTTTATTATATTAAAACAAAAATAATTCAAAATAATTAAAAAAATTATATAATTAGTTTACAAATAGATAAATATTTTTCACTATTTAATTTTTTTAATTTTTTTTAAATAATTTTTTTAATAAAATCAACAAATTTTAAACCCTTCTAAATTCATTTTTCTTCAATGCACGAGCAGAAACATAAATTTTACAAATCTTTCCTCTTTTATCTAAAATACGAATCTTATGTAAATTGGATTTCCATTTTCTTCTTGTAGCATTCATCGCATGACTTCGTTTATTCCCAAATAAAGTACTTTTTCCAGTTATATAACATTTGCTCATTTTCTATATCAAAAACCTTTCTTTGATAAATTTTTAATCATTTTAAATAACAATAATAAATGAACATAAAACAATCATTTTTATTATACATTATATAATTAATATATTCTTTTAAAAAAATTTTAAACTTATTATTTAACATTATTTTTTTATCAAAAATTTTTTATTAAAAATAAAAATATATATTTAATAAAAAAATAAAAATTATTAGTTAATATAAAATAAACAAAATATATGTTTAATAAAAATTTTAAATTTAAAAAAATTAATTTCAAAATAAAAATAACTAATAAAAAAATTATTAACCAAAAATTTTAATTATAAAATTCCAAATTATAAATTTAAGTTTATAATTTTTTTTAATAAAAATAATTAAAATTTATTTTTTATAAAAGGTTTATTAAAAAAATGTTATTAAAAAAAATAAAAAATTTACCTAATTCTCCAGGATGTTATTTATTTAAAAACCAAAATAATGTTATTATATATATAGGAAAATCCAAAAATTTAAAAAAAAGAATTGAAAACTATTTTTCTCCAAAAGAAAAAAATAAAAAAACAAATTTGTTAATTTCCGAAATTAATAATTTATCTTATATTTTAACTAATAATGAGTTAGAAGCTCTTATATTAGAATCTAATTTAATTAAAAAATACACACCTAAATATAATTTTAAATTAATAGATGATAAAACTTACCCTTATATTGAAATAACTAATGAAAAACACCCTAGACTAAAAATATCCAGATACAAAAAATTACCTCCAAATAAAAATATTTTCGGACCATTCCCTAATCAAAAAGAAATTTTAAAACAAATAATCAATATTTTGTATCAAATTTATCCTTTAAGAAAATGTCATCCTCTTGAAAAAAAACCTTGTTTTTATTACCATATAAAACAATGTATAGGTCCTTGCTGTCAAAAAAAAGTTAATTATCAAGAAAATATTAACGCTATAGTAAATTTTTTCAAAGGAAAAAATTATCAAATTTTTAAAAAAATAAAAAAAAAAATGTTGCTAGCAAGTGATAACTTAGAATTTGAAAAAGCTGACAAATATAAAAATATTTTGATTAATCTAAAAAAAATATTAGAAAAACAATTTATTGATTTAAAAAAAAATAAAAATTATGATATTATTGCTTTTGATTCTAATCAAAATGAAATATCTATCTATATTTTACAAATGAATAATGGAAATATTTTAGATAAAGATCAAATAGTTTTTACATACGTTAGTTCAGTTACAAGTAACATACTAACCTATTTAAATTTTTATTATCAAAAAAAAATAATACCTAAAGAAATTATTGTAGGACAAGAATTAAAAAAAGAAAAAAATAATATTAGAAAATTATTAAATATTAAAGTGTGTATACCTACCAAAAATGTTAAATTTAAATTATATCAATTAGCATTAAAAAATGCTCAAGAAAATTTATTAAAATACAATTTAATTTATCAATCTAAATATCAAATTATTCAAAATAATTTGATAAAATTATCTGAAATTGTAGAAAAAGAAATTAATTATATTGAAATTTTTGATAACGCTCATTTATTTGGACAATCTTTTGTATCTAGTATGATTGTTTTTAAAAATTTTAAATTTGAAAAAAAAAAATATATAAAATTTTTATTAAACAAAAAAATAAAAAACGATTTCGAAGCTTTCCGAAATATTATCCAAAAACGTTATAAAAAAATTTTAAAAACAACAAAGATATTGCCTGATTTAATTTTAGTAGATGGTGGATTAGCACAATTTAATACTGCTTTAAAAATTCTCAAAAAAATGAATGTAAATATTAAATTAGGAGCACTTAAAAAAAATAAAAAACATCAATTGGAATCATTAATTTTAAATAAAAAAGAAATTTTTTTAGATAAAAAAAGTGAATTATTTAAATTTTTATCAAAATTAAGCAAAGAAGTTCATAATTTTACCATTAAATTTCATCAAAAAACCAAAAAAAAAGAAGATTTTAACACTCTTTTATTAAAAATCAAAGGTTTAGGAAAAATAAGATATAAAAAAATATTAGAAAAATTTAATAATATTACAGAAATTAAACAAGCTTCTTGTGAAGAATTTAAAAAATTAAAAATTCCATGTAATATTTTAGAAAAAATAAAAAAAATATTAAAAAAATAAAAAAATATATTTTTTTATCAAAAAGAAAGATTAAAAAAGGTTAAAAATTTGTGAATATAAATAAATTTATTACTATTAAAGGCGCAAGAGTTAATAATTTAAAAAATATTAACTTAAAAATTCCTAAATTTAAGTTTATCGTAGTAACTGGATTATCAGGTTCTGGTAAATCTTCTTTAGTTTTTGATACTTTATATCAAGAAGGAAAAAGAAGATATATGGAATCATTAAGCACTTATTCTCGTCAATTTTTAGGTAATTTTGAAAAACCAGATGTTGATCAAATAGAAGGATTATGTCCAGCTATCAGTATAGCACAAAAAAATATAGCTAAAAATCCTAGATCTACTGTTGGAACAATCACAGAAATATATGACTACATAAGATTAATTTATACTAATATTTCAATACCTTATAATCCTTCAACAAATAAACCTATCAAAATTAAAAGTATAGAAAAAATAACAGAAGATATTTGTAAATTAAAAATCAATAGTAAAATTTTAATTTTATCACCTATCATTGAACAAAAAAAAGGAACACATAAAGAAACTATTAAAAAATTAATCCAAAAAGGGTTTAATAGATTAATGATTAATCAAAAAATATTTTCTTTAGATAATGATTCTTCAATAAAACTAAACCAAAATAAACATCATGATATTTTTGTAATTATTGATCGTTTCAAACTAAACTTAAATATGAAACAAAGAATTTATCAATCTTTAAAATTATCTCTTTCTTTGATTAAAGAAAAAATTTTTTTATTTATTAATGATGCAGAAATTTTAAAAATTAATCGTTCTTATTCGGATAATGATTTTGATTTTAAAATACCAAAAAAAGATATACGTTTATTTTCTTTTAACACAAACATAGGTGCTTGTTCTTTATGTAAAGGAATAGGTTCGCAAAATAAATTTGATAAAAAATTAATTCTTGATTTAGACAAATCTATCAACGAAGAAAGTATTATTCCATTCAGAAAATATAAAAATAATTTCAATCAATTTATTAATTTAAAAAAAATTTGTCAATTTTATAAAATTGATATGAATATAGCTTTAAAAAAAATAAATCCTGATTTACTAAAAATATTGTTATATGGAGATAATCAAAATGAAAATCAAAATAATTTTAAGGGTATTATTCCTATTTTAGAATATTTTATAAAAAAATTAAATCCTAATAATTTTATGATTTTTTGGCTAAAAAGTTTTATGTTAGAAAAAAAATGTGAAAAATGTTTAGGTTCCAGAATAAATGAAAAAGCTTTATTGTTTAAAATTAATAACAAAAATATTTATGAATTAACTAAACTTTCTATAGAAGAATTATTATTTTTTTTTCATAATTTAAAACTTAACGAAGAAGAAGAAAAAATTATTTCTTTAGCAATTAAAGAAATTTTATATAGATTAAATTTTCTGAAAAACATTGGTTTAGGTTATTTATCTTTAGATAGAAATAGTGATAGTTTATCAGGGGGCGAATCACAAAGAATTAGATTAGCAAAACAAATTGGTTCTAAAATTACAGGTATTTTATATACTTTAGATGAACCTTCTATTGGATTACATCCAAAAGATAATGATAACTTAATTATTTCTTTAAAAAAAATAAAAAAATTAGGTAATACACTTTTAATAGTAGAACATGATCATAAAACAATATTATCAGCTGATTATTTAATTGATATAGGTCCATTAGCAGGTAACAAAGGAGGAGAAATAATAGCTCATGGTACTATTGAAGAAATAATAAAAAATCCATATAGTATAACAGGTAAATATCTATCTGGAGAAAAAAAAATAGATATTCCTACACAACGAAATAGTTTTGATAAAAATAAAGTTATCCAAATAAAAAATGCTTGTTTAAATAATTTAAAAAATATTAATATAGATTTACCGTTAGGCATTTTTATTGTTATAACAGGTGTTTCTGGTTCTGGAAAATCAACTTTAATTAACGAAATTTTATTAAAAAAATTTAAAAAAAAAACAGATTATAATATAAAATCAAATAAAAACATAGTCATTGATCATTCTCATTCAATCAATCAAATTATAGAAATTTCACAGTCTTCTATCGGTAAAACTTCAAGAAGTAATCCAGTAACTTATATAGGTCTTTTTAATCATATTAGGAATTTATTTGCTGGACTTAAAGAATCTAAAATAAGAGGATACACAAATAGTCATTTTTCTTTTAATGTAAAAAGCGGAAGATGTGAATATTGTTTAGGTGAAGGTATTAAAAAAATATCTATGTATTTTTTACCAGATGTTTTTATAAAATGTCAAAAATGCAAAGGAAAAAAATTTAATAATGAAATACTAGAAATTAAATATAAAGAAAAAAACATTGCAGATATTTTAAACATGAATATAGAAACAGCCTGGGATTTTTTCAAAAATCACCTAAAAATAAAAAAATATCTTCAAGTATTAAAGGATGTAGGGTTAGAATATATAAAATTAGGACAATGTTCCAATACACTTTCGGGCGGAGAAGCTCAAAGAATGAAATTAGCAAAAGAATTACATAAAAAAATTACATCTGATACTTTATATATTTTAGATGAACCAACCACCGGACTTCACTCAGAAGATATTAAAAAATTAATAAATATTATGCACAAAATAGTAAAAAAAAAAGCAACTATTATTATAATAGAACATAATTTAGATATTATGAAAAATGCAGATTATATTATAGATTTAGGACCTGAAGGAGGAATTAATGGAGGACAAATTATAGCTAAAGGAACTCCTGAAGAAATTAGTAAAAATATTAAAAGTTATACAGGTCAATATTTAAAAAAAATTTTAGAAAAAAATTTTAAAAATTAAATCAAAAAAATATTATGGATAAATTTAAATTAAAAAAAATATTTTTACCAAGCGGAGATCAACCACAAGCTATTAAAAAATTATTATTTAATTTTAAAAATGGGATCAAAGAACAAATCATTTTAGGTGCAACAGGGACTGGTAAAACATTCACTATAGCTAATATTATTGCTAAATTAAACAAAAATACCTTGATTATAGTTCATAATAAAACTTTAGCTGGACAAATATATAATGAGTTAAAAGAAATGTTTCCTGTAAATAAGGTATCGTATTTTATTTCTTATTTTGATTATTATCAACCAGAAGCATATATTGCATCTCATGACACTTATATCGAAAAAGATTCTTCCATTAATGAAAAAATAGATCAATTACGTCATCATGCTGTTAATTCTTTAGCTGAAAATAACAAAAAAGTTATTATTGTATCTTCAGTATCTTGTATTTATGGCATTGGAGATATTAGTAATTATAAAAAATCTCTTATTTTTTTAAAAGTAGGGAGAAGATATTGTTTAAAAGATTTAATTAATCAACTAATAGAAATGCAATATCAACGAAATAATATTGAATTAAAAAGAGGTAATTTTAGAATTCGAGGAGATATTTTAGAAATTGTTCTTTCTTCACAAAATAAGAAAGGTATACGTATTATTTTTTTCGATAATGAAATAGAAGAAATTAAAATATTTGATTTAATAACTAATTTTATTTTAGAAAGTTGTCCTTCCGTTACTATATTTCCTAGTTCTCTTTATGTTGCAGATAAAGATAAATTAACCAAAAGTATTAAAAAAATTAAGCAAGAATTAAAAGAACATATCTTATATTTTGAAGAAAAAAAACAATTTTTAGAAATCCAAAGAATCAAAATGAGAACAAATTATGATTTAGAAATGTTGCAAGAATTAGGTTATTGCAATGGTATTGAAAACTATTCTAGACATTTAGCTTTGAAAAAAGAAAATGAATGCCCTACAACTTTAATTGATTATTTTAATAAAGATTTTTTAACAATTATTGATGAATCTCATGTCACTATTCCTCAAATAAAAGGAATGTATTTAGGAGATCGATCTAGAAAAAAAAATCTTGTTAAATATGGGTTTCGTTTACCAAGTTCTTTAGATAATAGGCCTTTAAAACTCGAAGAATTCGAAAAAAAAATAGATAAACTTATTTATTTATCTGCTACGCCAGGGCAATATGAACTCAACAAAAAAATACCCATAATAGAACAAATTATCAGACCGACTTATCTCTTAGACCCTATAATTGAAATTCGTTCAACAAAAAATCAAATAGAAAATTTATATTTTGAAATTAAAAAAACAATTAAAAAAAAAGAAAGAATATTAATTACCACCATAACTATTAATATGAGCGAAGATTTAACAAATCATTTCAAAGAATTAGGTATTAAAACAGCTTTTTTACATAGCGAAATACAATCTTTAGAAAGATTAAAAATCTTAAAACAGTTAAGATTAGGAATTTATGATTGTCTTATTGGGGTTAATTTACTAAGAGAAGGTTTAGATCTGCCAGAAGTTTCTTTAGTAGTTATTTTAGATGCTGATAAACAAGGTTTTTTAAGAAATGAGTCAAGTTTAATCCAAACTATTGGTCGAGCAGCCAGAAATATAAATGGTAAAGTTATTATGTACGCTGATAAAATTACTTATGCTATGAATGCTGCTATCCAAGAAACAAATCGTCGTAGAAAAATACAAATAGAATATAATAAAAAAAATAATGTTTTTCCTACTCCACTTAAGAAAAAAATAAAAAAAGAAAATGATATTATTATTGATAAAAACAAAACATTAAGCAAAAAAAATAATAATCAAAAAATATATGATATAAATAAAATTCATAAATTAATGAAAAAATCCGCTAAAGAATTAAATTTTGAAAAAGCAATTTTTTATAGAAATTTAATAGAAAAATTAAAAAAAACACAATAACTATTTTATATATAGATTAAAAAAAAATTATAAAAGTATTATAAAAGTAAAGTTTAATTAAAAAATTTTTTTCAAAAATCATCCATAAAATATAAAATATTGAAAAATAAAACATTTTATAATAAATCAATTATAAAAAAAATTTTTTTATTGCTTATAATTTTTTTATTATAAATATAATAAAATCATTAGAAAAATAATTAAAAAATAAAACAATTTTGTTTTATAATAAAAGATAATTAATCTGTTATAATCTTTATATAAACTTACTTATAAATAATTTATAATTAAACTATTATTATAATATGGTTTGATTTGCTAAAAAAATTTTTATCTAAAATTAAATATAAAATAAAAAAATAAAAACTTTTTTTAAAAAACTCAAAAAAAGTAAAAATACATAAAATCATTATATTAATATTAAAAAAAATATTTTTATTATTAAAATAAATTATTTTCTATAATTGAAATTTTAAACTAAAGAAAATTTATAATTAATTTTCATTAAACATAAATTTTTGTATTTTATACATTATTTTATTAAAAAAAATTATTTAATAAAATTTATTAATTTGAATTTACATAATATTTATCTAAAAGATAAAAATATAATTATAAAGTTTTGGATTTCACATAAAAAATAAATAAATGAAAGATTTGGTTAAATAATGGAAATGATAGAAAAACATAAAACTATAGATGGAAATTTATTTAAAAAAATGTTTATAAAAGGCACCATTAATTTAAAAAATAAATATCAAGAAATAAATAATTTAAATGTTTTTCCTATTCCTGATGGAGATACAGGGACAAATATGCAATTAACTATGATGAAAGGAGTAGAAAAACTTAAAAAAATAAAAGATAAATCCATTATCAAAGTTACTAAAGTTTTATCAGATGCTTTATTATTTGGTTCTAAAGGTAATTCAGGAGTTATCTTATCTCAATTTTTTTCAGGTATTTATGATAAAATTAATAAATTACAAAAAAAAAACATAAATATTAGTGAATTTATTGATTCTTTAGCTTATGGTTATCAAAAAGCATATAATTCAGTTATAAAACCAGTAGAAGGGACTATTTTAACTGTTTTAAGAGAATCAATAGAAAAAACAATTAAAATTAAAACCAAATTAAAAACTATTAAAGAAACTTTACAAAAATTATTTCAATATGCAAAAATTTCTCTAGAAAATACTCCTACACTGTTACCAATTTTAAAAAAATCAAATGTAGTAGATAGTGGTGGAGCTGGTTTTGTATCTTTTTTAGAAGGAATAGTTTTATATTTAGATAATAATTTATTAACTAAGGATAAAAAAGAAATAAAAAAAGTTTCATCTTTGCAAAATTATCTTAATTTTTCAAATAAAAGACATAGTTTGAATATTGATAATGAAGATATAAAAAATATTAAATATAATTATTGCACAGAATTTATTTTTAAAATAAAAAAAG
This sequence comes from Candidatus Phytoplasma oryzae, assembly GCF_003263355.1. GTDB lineage: Bacteria > Bacillota_I > Bacilli_A > Acholeplasmatales > Acholeplasmataceae > Phytoplasma > Phytoplasma oryzae_B. The sequence goes on from NZ_JHUK01000002.1 coordinate 88,152, forward strand.
ATAATTTTAACTTAAAAAACAAACAAAAAGAATTTTCTCAAAACAAAATTGGAGATTCTTTAATTTTAATAAAAAAAGATAATTTGCTAAAAATTCATATTCATACCAATAAACCAGGATATATTTTAAGTGATTTATTACAATATGGTTCTTTAATCAAAAGCAAAATTGATAATATGCAAGAACAAAAAAAAATTTTTTCTAAAAAAAAAGAACAAAAGTTTTTTTTAATAACAATAACTTCAGATAAAAATATTAGAAAAATTTTTAAAGATTTACAAGTAGACTATATAATCAATCAAGAAAATCCTACTATAAAATTTTTTCAAAAAATAATAAAACAAGAAGAAATGAATAATTTAATTATATTACCTAATAATGAAAAAACATTAAAAACAATTTTAAAATTAAAAAAAAATAATCCTGTTCATAATATTAAAATTTTAGAAACTAATAATATAGGACAAGTTTATAATGCTCTTTTAGCATATGATCCAAAATTAGATTTTGAAGTTAATTTAAAAAATATGAATAAAAATATCAAAAAAAATAAAATTATTCAAATTTTAGACAATATTCATGATACAAATACAAAACAAAAATTAGATGAAGAAAAAAAATTTGTAGCTATTTTTGAAAAAGAAAAAAATTATGATACAAATTTACTTTCTTTAGTACAAAAATTATTAAAAAAAATTATAAATAATAAAAGTAAATTTTTAACTATTTTTTATAAAAAAAATGATTTTATTAAAAATAATTTAAAAGAAATAGAATTTTTTTTAGAAAAATATTATAAAAATTTAGAAATAGAAAAAATAGAAAATGAAAAAACATCCAATTTTTTATATATCTTTCTTTTAGATGAATATTAAAAATTAATATTTAAATTTTTTTTAGTTAATTTTTTTTTATTAATATTCTTTTATATTATTTTGTGGGTATGGCGGAATAGGTATACGCGCATGTTTGAGGGGCATGTGAGAATTATTTTCTCTTATGAGTTCAAATCTCATTACCCACACCAAATTTTAATTAATTCATATATTTTTTAAAATAATATAAATTATCATTAATATACATAACTAAAAATATATTTTTAGTTATAAATGAAAAAACAACTATCTAAAAAAATATTTAATATTTTTTCATAGAAAAAAATTTATAAATAAAAATAATAATAAAATCAAAAAACTAAATAAAAATAAATAATTATCTTGAGGTCTTGGAAAAGAATAAACATAATTCCAAGCATCAGTAATTTTTTTTTTATTTTTTTCATTAAAATAATAAAAAGAATCATATGAATTTATATTTAAATTAAGTGGAGAATTTTTTTTTTGCCAAAAATCTATATAAGGAGAATCATATTGAGTAAAAATAATATTTTGCTCAATATTTTCTTTTTTTAATAAAAAATTAATAAAATCATAAGCTCCTTCTTGAGAACTACCTTTAAGCAAAACTAAACTATCTAACCAAATATTACTTCCTTTATTATCATCATTTTCTTCTTGTGAAAAATCATAATATTCTAAATTAGGATTTTGTTTCATTAAAAACCTAGCATCTCCTGAATAAACTAAACTAATATCATAACGTTCTTCATTTGGAATTCTCATATAATCTAAAATTTGATCTGTAACAAAAGATAAATTACTATTTTGTTTTTTTAATTGTAATAACCAATTTTGAGCTTTTTTTATGTCTTCTTCGTTATTACCACTAATATCTCCGTTTATAGCTTTTAATCCTATAAAAATACCTTCAAAAGAATTATTATATAAAGCTATTCTATAATGATCATCTTTTACTAAATTTCTCCATTGAACTATTTGATCTTTATTAACCTTTTTTTTATTATATAAAAGTCCTATTTTCCCCCAAAAATAAGGAATAGATAAAGTAGAGTCAAATTTAGAATATCGGCTAATCAAATCTTGAAACTTTTTTGTTTTGTTAGTATTTTCTGTTATTTTTTCAAAAATAATAGTTTCTAAAAAATCATCTTTTAATTGTTCTATTGCGTATTCACTTAAAATAGCAATATCATACTTATTGCCTGATTTAATTTTATTAATAGCTAATTCATTAGAAGAAAAAAAACTAGATTTAATAACAAAACGAGAAGATTGTTTGTTATATTTTTCAATAATATTAGGATCAATATATTCACCCCAATTAAAAAACAAAATAACTTTTTTATCAAAAATAATATTCTTTTTATATTTATTATAAAATAACGAAAATGATATACTCAAAAAAATAAGAGAAAAAAAGATTTTTTTGTTCATAATTTAATAATAATCTCTTCTTAATTTTTTATAATCTAAAACAATTTTAAATAAAACAAATAAAATTAAAATTGATGAAAGAGCATTAATAGTAGGATTAATAGTGCCTTTTAAACTATAAATATAAGCAGATATATTTTGATAATCCGAACCTCCCACAAAATAAGAAATTATAAAATCATCAAAAGATAAAGCAAAAACAATACCAGCACTAGTTAACATAGCATTTTTTAATTGCGGCAAAATAACTTTAATAAAAGTTTGGAAAGGAGTAGCACCTAAATCATAAGCTGCTTCTAAAAAATCAATATCTAAATTACAACATTTAGTATAAACAGAAAACAAAACATAAGGAACACTAAAAGAAATATGAGCTAATAACATTCGAATAAAACTATTGTCTAATCCGATAAAACTAAATAAAACAAATAAAGATAAAGCATTAATAATTTCTGGTATAATCATAGAAAACTGATTAGTATTTAAAATTAATTTCTTCCATTTTTTTTTATAATTCATTAAAGAAACAGCAGCTAAAGTTCCAATAATAGTAGAAAAAAAAGTAGATAAAATAGCTATACGTAAAGTAACACCAATAGCAGAAATAATAGCTTCATCTTTAAAAATTTTTAAATACCATTTAAAACCAAATTTGTCAAAATGAACTAAAGATGAAATTCTTCCTTCGTTCTCGTTAAATGAAAAAATAATCAATGATATAATAGGTAAATAAATAAAAAGTAAAGTTAAAAATAAATAAATATAGCAGAAATATTTCTTATTTTTCATCGTTAAATTCATGACTATTATAATGATTCCTTTTAAAAAATGCTAAAATACAAAACATTAATAAAGATAAATTTACAGCAATAGCGCATGCACTTTTTATATCCCCATTCAAAAAAACTTTGTTTTCGATTAATTCACTAATAACAATAACGGTAGTAGGTCCTAAATACTTAGGAACTACAATATTTGTGACAATTTGCAAAATAACCAATGATATTCCTGTCATTAAACCAGGCAAAGAAAGAGGTAAAATAATTTTTTTAAAAATTTGTTTTTCATTGGCTCCTAAATCTTTAGCTGAATCAATTAAATTGGAATCTATTTTTGAAATACTAATATAAATAGATAAAAACATATAAGGAAAAAACAAATATATAAAACCAATAAACATAGCTGTATTACTTTCTAATAAACGAATTGAAAAAAATTTTTCTATTAAAGAAAAAATTTGTACTAAAGCTTGTGTTTTTAAAATTATATTAATCCAAATTGTTCCATTAATTAATAAAATTAAAATAGATTGAGTTAAAATATTCATTCTCGAAACTATATAAGCTAAAGGATAAGTCAAAATAATAATAAAAAAAGTAGCTATAATTGATATAGAAATCGATCTGAGCAAAACATAAACAAAGGTAATATTAGAATAAAAATTACGATAATATTCAAAAGTTAAAAAAATTTTAAAAAGATTTTTATTATTATACTTTTGAATAGAATCAAAAAAAGTAATAAAAATAGGTATTAAAACTAAAAATAAAATAATAAAAAAATAAGGTAAAAATAAAAAAATATTAAATTTACTTTTTTTAGATGAAATCATTTCCTAAATTACCATATTTCCATAACATGTAAATCTTCTGGTTTAAAAAAAATACCTACTTCTGTATTCGCTTGAATAAAATCTGTAGTGTGAATAATATAATCACGATAATTAGTTCTTACAATTACTTCCCAATGAACTCCTTTAAAAGAAATAGAATGTATAAAACCTTTTAATAAACCATCTTTAACACTAACAATATCAATATCTTCAGGTCTAATAAGAATATCTACTTTTTGATTTTCTTTAAAACCATAATCTACACAAGTAAATTGTTTATCATCAAAAAAAACTAAATAATCTTTTTTAAAAACACCAGAAACTAAATTTGATTCACCAATGAATTGAGCTATAAATTTATTTGCTGGTTCATTATATATATCTTCTGGAGTACCAATTTGTTGGATTTCTCCTTTATTAATTACAACTATTTTATCACTCATTGTTAAAGCTTCTTCTTGATTATGAGTTACAAAGATAAAAGTAATACCTGAATTTCTTTGTATTTCTTTTAATTCATATTGCATTTCTTGTCTTAACTTTAAATCTAAAGCAGCTAATGGTTCGTCTAATAATAATATTTTAGGCTCATTAACTAAAGCTCTGGCTATAGCTACTCTTTGTTGTTGACCTCCTGATAATTGATAAATTTCTCTCTTTTCTAAACCTTTTAAACCAACTAATTTTAAATAATGTAATACTTTTTTTTGAATAAATTCTTCTTTATCTTTTTTAAATAAAATTTTTTTATTTAAATCTAAAATATTTTGTTGATATTTAATCACAACATTTTTATTTTTATTTTGAAGTTCTTTTTTTAATAATTTTAATTTAATATCATTCCGTTTTTTAAACCAAAAAAATAAACTATTTTTAAAAAAAGGATAAATAGATTTTAATTTATCTCGAAAATTTTTATTATTTTCTTCAATTTCTTCTTTTTTTTTAATATTCATTTTTTTTATTGCTTTTTTTATATTAAAATTTAAATCTTTAATTCTTAAACTAAAAGCTATATTTTCAAAAACATTTAAATGAGGAAATAAAGCATATTTTTGAAAAACTGTGTTAATTTGTCTTTTATGAGGAGCAACATTAATAATACTTTTATCATTAAACAAAATATCACCACTATTAAAATCTTCAAATCCACCAATAATTTTTAAAATAGTAGTTTTACCACAACCTGATGGGCCTAATAAAGTTACAAATTCATTTTTTTTAATTTTTAAACTGATATCTTTTAAAATAATTTGATTGTTAATAACTTTATTAATATTTTTTAATTCTATTAAATTTGTCATTTTATTATATGCCTTTCTGATAAAAAACAAACTTTTTTATTAAATATTTTAAAATTAAAAAAATATAAATAATTATAATAATACTTTATTTTTCATATGAAGATAATATAGCTAAAAAAGCTTTTTGAGGTAAAATAACTTTTCCTAAATTTTTCATCTTTTTTTTACCTTTTTTTTGTTTAGCTAAAAGCTTTTTTTTTCTACTTACATCTCCACCATAACATTTGTCTATAACATTTTTTCTTAAAGATTTTATAGTTTCTCTAGTAATAACTTTTTTACCAATAGCCGCTTGTATAATGATTTCAAACATTTGTTGAGGAATTAATTCTTTTAATTTCTGACAAATATTTTTAGCTTTATTAAAAGCAAAATCTTCATAAACAATAAAAGATAGAGCATCAACAATTTCAGAATTTAATAATATATCAACTTTCTTTAATTTACTAGGATAATACTTATCCATTTCATAATCGAAAGAGGCATAACCTTTAGTGGCAGATTTTAATTTATCAAAAAAATTATAAATAACTTCAGAAAAAGGTAGTAAATATTTTAACATTACTTTTTGATTATCTAAATATTGAATATCCTGTAATCGTCCTCTTTTATTTTGAGCAATTTCCATTACATCTCCTACATATATTTCAGGACATTTAATGAAAGATCTTATATAAGGTTCTTCAATTTTTTCAATAGATTGATTTTTTGGCCATTTAGATAAATTATCTATAATAATCTTTTTATGAGCTGTAAAAACATGAAAAATAACAGAAGGAGCTGTAATAATAACTTCAATATTAAATTCTCTCACAATTCTTTCTTTTGTAATTTCCATATGTAACAATCCTAAAAAACCAATCCTAAAACCTAAACCTAAAAAATTTGAACTTTCAATTTCATAACTTAAAGAAGAATCATTTAATTTTAATTTTTGCAAAGCACTTTTTAAACTAGAATATTTGCTAGAATCCACAGGATATAAACCACAAAAAACTACAGGATTAACCTTACGATAACCTGGTAAGGGTAAAACTGCATTATTTCTACTTAAAGTAATAGTATCTCCTACTTGAACATCATCTATATTTTTAATAAAAGCGCTTAAATAACCAACATCTCCTACAGATAAAAAATTTCTTTTTGTTGGTTTAGGATTGAAAATACCTACTTCCATCACTTCATAAATGGCCCTACTAGCTATAAAACGAATTTTATCACCTTTTTTTAAAATACCATTCATAATTCTAATTGAAGGAATAACGCCTTTATAAGTATCAAAAATAGAATCAAAAATTAAAGCTTGCAAAGGAGCTTGAACATCACCATCAGGAGGATTAATTTTTTCTATAATATTTTCTAAAATTTTATCAACACCAAAACCTGTTTTTCCACTTGCCAAAATAATAGAATCAGGATCTAATCCTAAAATATCTTTCATTTCTTTTTTAGTTTTTTCTACATCAGCATATGGTAAATCAATTTTATTTAAAATAGGAATTATAGTTAAATTATTTTCTAAAGCTAAATTAACATTAGATAAAGTTTGTGCTTGAATGCCTTGAGTTGAATCTACTATTAATAAAACTCCTTCGCAAGCAGCTAAAGAACGAGAAACTTCATAATTAAAATCAACATGTCCTGGAGTATCAATTAAATGCATAATATACTCAATTTGATTTTTTGATTTATAAATAATTTCTACAGAATTTAATTTAATAGTAATACCTCTTTCCCTTTCTAATGCCATAGAATCTAAATATTGAGATTTCATAGATCTTTTTTCAATTGTATTTGTCATTTCTAAAATTCTATCAGCTAAAGTAGATTTTCCATGATCTATATGTGCAATAATAGAAAAATTACGTATTTTACTTTTTTTCTTGTTAATTTCTTCGAAATTCATATTTTATATTTGAACCTTTTTGGAATTTTATGTTTTTTTAATATTTTTGAATTTAATCATCATGGAATAATTATACATATATAAAATAAATTTAAAAAATTTTTTTTTCTTTTTTTTTTGTCATTTCTATAAAAAAAGATAAATAATTTTTATACCTTTTATCTAAAATTAATCCTTTTTGATAAGCTTCTTTTACAGCACATTTATTTTCTCTAAAATGTAAACAATTATTACCAAAAAAACATTTTTTTGAAAAAATTAAAAAATCATCATAAAAATTCTTTATCTCTTGAGGTTTTATATCTAATAAAAATAATTTTGAAAAACCTGGAGTATCAGCTATATAACCATCTTGAAAAAAATATAATTTAGAATTTTTAGTGGTATGTTTACCTCTATTTAAATAATCAGAAACTTCTTGAGTTTTAATATTAAAATTAGTTAAAGAATTAATTATAGTAGATTTACCCACTCCTGTTTGACCAGCAAAAATAGTTATTTTATCTTTAAAAAAAGGGTATAAAAAAATCAAATTTTTTTTGTTTTTATAATTAATATAATAAATAGAATAAAATTTTTCATAATAAGATAATTTTTGTTTCAATACAATTAATTTAGCTTGAGATATTAAATCAACTTTAGTAAATATTAAAATAACTTTTAAATTAGTTTTTTTTAAAATTAATAAAAATTTATCTAATAATTTAAATTCTAAATAAGGTTTTATTACAGAAAAAACTAAAAAAACTTGATCTATATTAGCTATATTGGGCCTAACTAAAAAATTTTTTCTAGGTAAAATACTATCAATTAAAAAAACATCTTGCTTATATTCATATAAAACAATATCTCCAATTTTAATATCTATTTTATTATTTATACAAATATTTTTTTTATTTATATTATATTTTTTTAATTTACCTTTATTTTGAGCATAAATTTTTTTTTTTATTTTTAAATCTACTAAAATATATCCTTTAACTAAAAATTCTACTATTATGCCTTTATGCACGAAATATTTCCGCCTTTTTAAATTTTTTTATCTATCTTATTATAATTTTATATTTTTTTTTCATTTTAGATTCTATCTTTAACATAAAATCATTAACCTGTTCTTTATTTAAATTTTGGATTGAACTATTAAAAGTTAACCGAAAAGTTAAAGAATATTCATTAACAGATATATCATTTTTTTTTTCAAAAAAATCTAAAAGTTCACATTTAACAAAAAAACTAGATATTTCTTCTTTTAAAGTTTGATTTAATTGTTCAAAACTATATTTTTTATTAACAAAAAAACTAAAATCTCTAGTAATGGAAGGAAATTTACTAATTTCATGTAATAATACTCTCTTTTTTTTTTTCAATAAAAGATTCTGTAAATTAATTTCCATAACAAAACTTTTTTTAACATAATATTTTTTTTCTAACAAAGGGTGTATTTGTCCTATAAAACCAATTTTTTTTTCTTTAAAAAAAATATCCGCTTGTTTTGAAGGAAAAAGATTCTTATAGGAATCAGTGCTAACTAAATTAAATGTAATATCTAAAAAAGACTGAATAACATCTAAAATACCTTTTAAAAGAAAAAAAGAACTTTTAATATCTTTTTTAAGCCATCCAGTATTAAAAAAAGTACCACTTAAAACTATCGCTAAATGAAGTTCTTCTTGTTCTGGCATATAAACATTACCTATTTCAAAAAAAGAATTATCAAAATTTTGATTTTTTTGATTATAACTTAAAACTTCTAATAAACTACAACTTAAATTTTGTCTTAAAATGGTTTTATCATAAGAAAGAGGTTTGAAAATACTTAAATATTTTTGAGAATTAGAAAATAAAAAAAATAATTCATCATTAATTAAACTATAAGTTATAGTTTCATTCAAACCTAAATTAGATAATAAATGTCTTAAATGATATATATTTTTTTCTTTAATATCTCTTATATTATATTGTTCTACTTTTAATACAGCCAAATTATAAGATAATATTTGATTATAACCATGCATCCTAATTAAATCAGAAATAACATCTTCAGCAATTTTAATATAATATCTATGCGAAGGAGCTTTAACTTTTAAAATTTGAAATGAAACAATTTCAATTTCATAATTTAAAGATGTTAAAAAATCATAAACTTGTTTAAAAGAAAAATTAATACCTGTTTTTAAATAAATAAATTTTAAAGAAATTAAAATTTTGGTATTGCTATATTTACTATGTTGAAGAGAAATCATTTTTTGTAATACTGAACAATTAGTTATTTTTTGCAAAATAAAAACAGCTTTATCTAAAGCTTTTTTTAATAAATTTTGATCAATACCTCTAGATAAACGTAAAAAATTTTCATTTTTTATCCTTAGTTTTTTATTTATTTTTAAAATAGATTCGGGTTTAAAGTAAAAAGAACATAAAATAATTTGATTAGTTTGTTGGTTTATTTCAAACAAATCATTTGTTTTAATACCAGCTATAGAAATAATTTTATTATCATTTTCAATCACTAAATCATCACTTTTAAAATAATGTTTTTGTCCATTGGATAACATAAAAAATTCATCTTCATAAGCATTTCTTATTTGAATTAAATTATCATTCAATAAAGTAGCATTAAAAACATTAAGAGGAATTCCATATTCTAATAAAATCAAATTCATAACATCAATTACATTATTTATAGGAATAATATTATGTAAAAATAATTTATTTCTCAACCATAAAGGTGAAATATCTATTTTAATATTATTGATATAACGAATATTATATTCAAAACAACTAGAAGTTAAAATTTTAATTTCTAAAGGATTTATTTTTTTTTCTTCATTAATAGTTAATGATATTTCTTTTTTTAATTTAATTTGATTATCTTGTAATATAGACTTTAAATCTTTAGCAAACCCAACATAAGATAAAAGATCATTTCTATCAGGAGTAAGTGTTAAATCTAAAAAAAAACCTTTAATGCCTAAATATTTTAAAGCACATTCTCCAATAGAAGCTTCATCTTCTAAAAATAAAATATCTTTTTGTTCATTATCAGTTAAAAATTCTGGATTTAAATTTAATTCTTTAGCAGAACAAAAAATAGCATCAGAATTAATATTGTTTAAATATTTTTCTTCTACATTTTTTTTTTTATTTTGAAAATTATATGTTTCTTTTAAAATAATGATCACTTTCTTATCTACTTCAAGATCAGGAGATAAAGAAATAATATGAATAATTTCTCCAATATCTACTTCAACTAAATAATTATTATTAAATTCATTTATTTTATAAAATTTTTTAATTTGACCTATAATAAATTGACGATTATCATTTAAAAAGTAACAATAACTAGAAGCTTCGATCATATGATTATTAATTAATAATTTTAGTTTGTCTATTTCATAGTTTAAAGGTGATATATATTGTTTTAAAATATTCTCGTTAATTATCATAATTTAACCTTAATTTAATTAATTATATTTATTTAATATTTAGAAAATTGTTTTAAAAAACGAATATCGTTATTATAAAAATTTCTAATATTATTTATAGCATATTTCAACATCGTAATACGTTCTATTCCCATACCAAAAGCTAAACCGTTATATTTTTGAGGATCATAATTACCTTTTTTTAAAACTTCAGGATGTATCATTCCTGCGCCCAAAATCTCTAAATAAACATCATTGTTATTATTATCTTGAATTATTAGATCTACTTCTAAACTGGGATTAGTAAAAGGAAAATAAGAAGGGCGAATTCTCATTTTTTGTTTATGGCCAAAAAAACTTTTTATAAACATTACAATAATTTCTTGTAAATAAACTAAATTAATATTAGAATCAATCATAAAACCTTCTAACTGCATAAATTGATGACTATGAGTATCATCATCTCTATCTCTTCTATAAACTTTACCTGAAGAAATTATTTTTAAAGGTTGAGAATTGCTTTTTAACATAGCTTTAATTTGTACAGAAGAAGTATGAGTTCTTAAAAGTTTTTTCATAGAATTAATATTTAAATAAAAAGAATCATGCATATCTCTAGCTGGATGATATTGATCTATATTTAACATTTCAAAATTATACAAATCAGTTTCTATTTCGTCACCTCTAAAAATAGAGTAACCTAATCTTAAAAAAAAATCTTCTATTTCTTCAATAGTTTGGTTCAAAGGATGTATACTTCCTTTGCGAAAAGCAAAAGAAGGTAAAGTAATATCAATTTTTTCTTTTTTAATAGAAAATAATATATTTTCTTGTTCTATTTTTTTTTTTTGTTCTTGGATCCAAAAAAAAAGTTTTTTTTTCAAAAGATTAATTTCTTTTCCGATTTTTTTTTTAGTTTCTAAACTGTGTTTTTTAATATGCTTTAATAAAATAGAAATATTACTATTTTTTCCATTATATTTTACCTCTATTTTTTTTAAACTTTCAGTATCTTTAATATTTTTTAAATCATTTTGGATGTCTGTCTCTAATTTTTTTATTTTTTTCAATAAAATAAGCTGATTTTCATTTTCATTCATTAATATTTTTTTAATCCTTTTTATAATTTAGATATTTTTTTATTAAATATTTTTTTATTATTATATTTTAAGAAAAAAATATTTAATTATAGGTAAAATAAAAAAAGTTTATATAAATATATTATATAAACAAATAATAACACAATAAATAATGAACCAAACAAATAAAAATAATAAACAAAAAAACATATTTTTGACTAAAAAAATAAATTAAATTATTTTTTCTTTTCGTTAAGTATAAAAAAATTTATCATTAATATTAATTAACCATATGAGTATATCAAAAAATAAAAAATTCAACTTCTTTTACACCTATTTTTTGTAAAAAAATATTTTTTATTTATCTTCAAAAAAAATAAAAATTTAACAATTTTTTCAAATAAATAAATTTATTTTTATTGATGATCTATCTAACCTTGAAAAAATTTTCTCAATCATTTAAATTATCTTTTATGTTTAAAAAAAATATAATTTTTTTATTAGTTTTATTATAAAAAATAATATTATTTTAACCTTAAAAAAACATTAAAAATAATACTTATTATTTTTTAAGAATTATTCACAAGATTTATTAAAAAAAATAAAAAAATAAACTTAATTAATTATATAAATATTAAATATTATGTTTTAGATGAAAAAATATTTCTTCTTATTTTTAAAAATAAGAAGAAATAAAAATAACCTAAAATAAAAATAAAAATTATTCTAATTGTATATCAAATTTAATATAAATTAATGTAAATAAAAAATAATTTTTTATTTATAAATATTTGATTTAAATATTTTTATATTATTACATAATAATCTTAATAGCTAGAAATAAATCACCATAAAAATCAAAATATTATATTCTATTTGGTAAAATGTTTATTTCTCACAATAATAATGTATAAAAAATTATTTCAAAATCAAATTTAACAATAATAACGAATAATAATAAAAACAAAATTCATTAATAAAAAAATAATTTATTTTAATAATTCAAAAAAGAATCAAAAAAATCATTATTTAATATAATTAAAAACAAAAACAACATTATTTTTAACTTATTTTATTTGAATTAATAATTAAGTAAATATCAAAAAATATTCTTGAAAACATCAAAAAACAACTAAAAATCTATCATTAATCAAATAAAATCTAAAAAAATTATTAATATATAAATTTATATAAAATTGTTTTTTTATCAAAAAAAATATTAACCAAAAATTTTTTCATAAACCAACAAAATCTTTTTGAGAGTCTTAAAAAAAATAAAAAATAAATTCATTATTCTAAAAATTGTCCATATTATTTGATTTTAAAATATAATTATTTTTTTTAATAAAACAAAAATTAATCATTATTTAAATTAATCAAACAATTTTTTTTTAATTCCGATAATCAAAAATGGAACAAACAATAAACTACAATTTAAATAAAGATTAAAAAATAATTATTTTTTTGTAAATCTTTAATTAAAAAATATTTCATTAAAATTTACTCTTACTGTTTATAATAAAATTAGATAATAATAATTTTCCTTATTTATAATATAGAGATTATTATATTATTTTTTTTAAAAGAAATTCATATCAAATAACTTCGACTTTAATTTTTTTTCATTTAAATAATTAAACTTATTTTTTTAAAGTTTCTTCTCCTAACCATTCTAAGACATCTTTTATTACTTGTTGATAATTTATATCATGAAATAAATTATGATATGCTTCTGGATATAAAATGATCTTTTTGTTTTGATTATTCATTTTATTAAACATTTCTTGACTATTTTCACAAGAAATAATGTAATCTTGTTGTCCATGAAGTAATAAAATAGATTTTGGATAATAAAATTGTTTGTCTTTAAATTCTTTTTCAAAATATTGAATACTATCAACCATAGTAGTTTTTATAAATTGAGGAGTTATACAAGAAATTCGATATTTTTTCTCTTCTTCATTTAAAGGTATTCTCGCAAATTTTTCATATTGATCTTCTGTAGCAGTTGGAATATTAGATATATTTTGGATCTGATTTTTATCCATAAAAATTTGTACTTCATTTATAATTTTTGTAGGAGAACCGCTATTAATAACACCATCTATATCGTTATATTTAAAAATATAACAATTATTAATGATTCCGCCTAAACTATGTCCTAATAAAATTATCTTTAAGTTATTATCTTGTTTAATTTTTTGAACTATTAAATTTAAATCTTCTAATAAAACATTGTAATCTTGAATATTTGCTATGTTATTTTCATTATAGCTCCTTCCATGACTTCGAAAATCATAAAGAAAAACACTAAAATCAAATTCATTTAAAATTTTTGCTAATTTTATATATTCTTCTGAACTTTCTCCAATACCATGTGTTACAACAATATTAGCTTTAGCGTTATTTACTTTCATAAATTTTGTATAAATATTTTTATCATTTTTAAAAGTATCAGAATCACTTATATTATTATAATTCATAGCTTTTATAAAATTATCCATATTAAGTAAAATAAAAAGCAAAATTAATAAGCAAAATATTAAAAATTTTAAATATTTATATTTATTAATTTTATTTATTTTCAATTCTTTTATCCACTCTTTCTTAATAATATGTTATAAAAAAATATTAAAAAAATTATTATCATTTCAATAATTAAATAATTATTATAGATTAAAAAAATATTTTTTTTAAAAAAAATTTAAATCATTATTTTAAAAAATAAAATTTGAATAATAAATTTAAAAACAATAATAAATATTTTTTTAAAAAACATTAATTTATTAATTTTTAAATCAAAAAAATAAATTTATTAGCTAAATATTACTTTTACTGAAAACTTTATTTATTCACTTTATTTAAACTAATAATATTTGTGCTCTTGAATATATATTCAAAAATATTTATATATTTATTACAATTATTTTTTATTAATTTTCTATAAAAAAAGATTTATAATTATTATGTTTTATATTTAAAAATTTTTTATAATTGATAAATAATTATAAAAATATATGGAAATAATAAAAAATTAATAATTTTTTGAATTTTTATTTTTGAAACTTTTTTCATTATTCAAATATTAAACGAATAATATTAAAATAAATTAAAATCTAAAATAATCTTTGGTACTTTTTTATATTTTAATAACCTGATATTTTTTCATAAACTTTATTTATTATGACAAGACTTATAACTTCTTTATCATTCTATTTAGAAAGTTTTTTAAAATGATGCATTTTAATTCCAAAAAAATACCTTTTAATTTCCTTTTTTTATTTATAATATTTTTATTTTTAATATTCAATCATAATTTAACATCTCATTTAATTTATGCGGGACCAGTTTTTTCTCGGCAAGTTCCAACTGTTTCTTTAGAACAAGAAAAGAAAATTCAACCTTTACAAAATAAAATATATTTTTTATTAAAAGAACAAGATTTAATCACAAAAGAATTATTTCAAATAGAAACTAAAATTCTTTATTTACAAAACGAAAACCAACAAATATTATTATACTCAGAAAAAAACTTTAAATTAAAATCTTTTACTGAATCATCAATATTTCATTTAATTAACAAAAAATATTTTTTTAAAAGAAGAATAAGAGAAATTTTATTAGAAAAAAAATTTTTAGAAAATCAAATAAAAGAAATTTTAAAGTTTAACAATCAAAATATTTAAAAAAAATAAAAGTCTTTTTTATACATTTTAAAAAATATCGTATAAAAAAGACTTTTTATTTTCATATTTATTTCGGAGTAAATAATCATAATGCACACTAAAAACACAATATTGAAGGAAATAATATTACCTAAACATCTCTCAACTAAAGTTAATTATTATGAATCTTGTGCAACGATAAACTCTTTTACTAAAATACAACGATAAACTCTTTTAATCAAAAAAGCTTTTTTTCATACCTCTTCAATAAATACTATTTTCATTTTATCAAAAATAAATTAAAAAACATTTATTTGATAACCCAAAAGTTTTTTAAAATTTTTTGAACTTAATTAGAGACAAATTAAATATCTATTATTTTTTAATTTTTTTTATTTTTATCAAAGAAACTGTAAATTTAAATTTTATTTTATTTCAATTTAAATTGTTGAAAAATATCTAAAAAATTAATTTTAAAAATCATAAATAATAATAAATAATATAAACAATCATAATTAAATAAATAAAAAATTAAATATCATTTAATAACTTATTCAAACTTTATCAAAAATATTCATATCACAATGAAATATTAATATTTTTTAATTTTAATTATTTATATTTTAGTTTTATATTCTTATATATAAAAGTTTCTACTTTATTTAATATTTGTTTTTTAGAATTATATTTTTTTCATAAAATTATTAATAATTTTTTCATAAATCTAAAATTTAATCAAAAATTATTATTTTAACTTCATTATTCTATGTAATCGAAACTACTAAATAATCTAATTTTAAAAAAATTTTTTTTAAAATTTTTAAATTCACTTTCTTAAAAAAGAAATACTATTTAAAATAAAATGACCTTCGAAAAATAGTGAAGATTCTTTTATGAAAGAATATGTGCTCAAAAAAAATTCATAATAATATTATTATCATATTTTTAACTTGAAATATTTATATCAAAAAAAATCCAAAAAATTTTCTTAATTCCATCTATAAACTAAAAGGGTTATTTAATCACAAACATAAACGTTATAAATATAAGTTATAAGAAAATAATTTGTTAATTTCTTCTTTTGTTCAGATTTTCTGCATTATCTTTTTTTAACTATGAATTCATCTAAAAATATTGAAATGATAATTATTTTTTCTTGTTTTTGATTTCATTTCGAAATCCTATTAATACAAAATCATAAAAAAACCAAAATCGAGTAACGTTTAAATTTCGATTATTTTACATTTTTCTTTTAATTATTCATTCAAAATTAATGTTATTTTGTAAAATAATCTTTTTTGGGATTAGTTCAAGTGTATGATAAACTAAATTAATTTCTTAGTTTATCTTCAATTTTTATTCTTAATTCTATTTTATCATTTAGAAGAGAGAGAGACTATATAATATCTTTTTCTTTATTCATTGCTCATAAGTTATTTTGTAGAAAAAAAACAAAATAAAAAAAGAAAAATAATAAATAATTTATTTGCTTAGTTCTTTTAATAAGAAAAGAAAGAGTTTCATTTTTTATCAAAAAATCCTTTATTAAACAATATTTTTGATCTATTTTATAGAAAATAATTAAGATTAAGTGGATCAAAATAAAACAAGTTTTTTGTTGTCGTGGATGTAGTAACATTTGTTAATATTTTGTTTCTTTTCTGTTTTAAATTTAAATTTTTCAGTTTTTTTATATTATTAAAATAATATTAAAAAAAATCAAAAAAATCTTTTTTAATTTATTTTTTAGATTTTATTTTTTTATATAAAATATATAAAAAAAGGATACAGAAAATTAAAACAATTAATAAAAAAATATTATTAATAAAAACTCCTAAAAAACCTTGTTTTTCTTTATAATTATTTATTTTAAAAAAAATAAAAAAAGTTTCACTTAAAACACACTTTTCATTAGGATTCACAAAATTATAAGGATAAGGATATAATTTTTCTTTTGAAAAATATCCTAATAAAAGAGAATAAAAAAGATAAAATAATGGATGGATTAAAGCATAATATGCTTTACGAAGAGTAAAAAAAGAATTAAAATCAACATAATGATAAAAATAAAATATAGTATACAAAATAGGAATATAAAAATGTTGAAATAAACTTATTGTAAAAAAATTATCTGTTATTTCTTTTAATTCATTAGTAGGAGCAGCTATTAAATTCCAAACTATTCCTGTTAATAATATATCAATTAAAACAATAAAAGCTAATATTGGATAATATTTATTTTTTTTAAATTTAGTAAGATTTAAAATTAAAACAATTATTACTAAAAAATTACTTTGACTCGTAAAAAAATAAAAAGTCTGATTTATAAAAGTATATAAAATTATTTTGATACTTTCTATAAAATTTTCTTTATTATTAAAACTTAAATATACGATATCAAAGATTTGTAGTTTCGTTAAATAAGTAATGATAGTAATAATGATAAAAAAATATAAAAATAAATTATAAAAAAAAATATTTTTGGTTTTTCTAATTTTGGTTTGATTTCGATGTTTTTTTAAGATATAATACATACTTTCCTTCTTTTTTAAACTTAAATTGATTATCTCTTTTCAAAAATTTAAATTGGTTAAATCTATAATAAAAAAAATTATTAAATTGATAAGTAAATCTGTTTATTATATAATTATAAATGATTAATAATTACTTTTTATAGTTAAATAGTCAAAAATATATTATGTTTTATCAATTTTTTATTTTATTGATCTAAAAATATTAAAAAAAATATTTTTTATAAAATTTTGATATTATATCTCTTTTTATTATTATTTTTTTATATTACTATCTTTTTTATCATAACTTCGATATAAAAAAAATTAAAAATAAATATTTTGATGAAAATTAATCATTTTTATTATATTAATCTTATTAATTAATTATTTTATATTAATTGTTTTTATATAAAAACAATTAATATAAAATAATTAAAAAATAAAAATTATTATTATTTATTGAGTTATTTTTTATTTTTGTAAATTATCTTTTAATATTTTTTAAAAAAAATTTTTTAAATGTTAATATTATTTTATATTATTTATATTATTATTAATTAATAAATTTAATATGTTTTTTCTTATACCATCGGTTTATGTGTAATTTTAATACTATGATCGAAGATATAAAGATAAAAATAAATAATGGAACAAAAATAGATAAAAAAAGCATAAACATTTCTTTTATATTTTGTTCTTGAATACTTTTTTGAATCGCAACCATAAAAGTACCGAAGTATTGAATCCTCTTCGCAAAATTAGGCATAATCATTTCTAAGAAACACATAAATAAAATAACAAACAGCAATGACATTGAAAAATGATAAAATTCTTTTACTGAAAAAATTCTTTTTATATTTTTTTTAGAAATACCTAAATATTTTAAAATTGACATATTTCTTTCATGTATTTTAAAATATTGTTGGTGTCGAGCGAAAATAATGATTAAACTTAATGGGAACAAAAATAGCCAAAACATAGCAAAACTTATTCCCCAAGATATTAATAATATTTCATTTGGGTCTGCAACTTTTGTCTTGAGAAGAAGGATTTGATAAAATACCTCAAACAATTTTGCAAAAAAATTATCAAATATTGGAGGTTTAGTCAAAAATAATTTATAATATGGTTTAATAATCACCGAATATGTAAAAATACTCATTGCAGTTATAAAATATATAAGAGCCCAATTGTTACAAAATACGGTCAACAAATTTTTTGTGTTTTCTTTGCAAACTTTGAAAATCATTTTAAAATTCAAAGGAAATTGTTTTTTTGACAAAATTGTTTGAAGATTGGTGTCTTTCATTTCTAAAGAATTTAATTTACCTATTTTTGTTTTTAATTCATTTTTTTCAGTTAAATCAAAATTATGTTGGAATATTTTTTTTAAATCATTAGCACTAGTAATATTTAATAAATTGTAATTGATATTTTTTATTGTTTCATCATTACTTGATTTTTTTTTAGACAAATCAGATATTATTTCGCCATTAGAAAATTCAATAATACGATCGCTATAAGTATATGCACTTAATAAATCATGAGTTATTATAATAATTAATTTGTTTGTAGATAATTTTTTTAAAATTTGAAAAATATTTCGACTAGTCTCAAAATCTAAATTACCAGTAGGCTCATCAATCAAAAAAAAATCAGGTTTTTTAAAAATAGTTCGACCTAAAGAAATACGTTGTTTTTCTCCTCCGGAAGTATAAAGCACTTTTTTTTCTTTTAAACTAGAAATGTCTAATTCTGTTAATAAATCATCTATTTTCTTAATATTTGTAGATTTTCCTATTAATTCTTGAGATAAAGAAATATTTTCTCTTACATTTAAAAAAGTAAATAAACAAGATTCTTGAAAAACCATTCCCAATATATGACTATGATAATTATTTATTTCATTTTCTCCTAGACTATGTAATGAAATACCATTTATAAAAATATTTCCAGAATCATAAGATTCAAAACCACTTAATAAGTTTAAAAAAGTTGTTTTACCAGAACCAGATTTACCTATTATACAAACTAAACCAGAAGAAGGCAAAGATAAATTTATATCTTTTAAAGCAAAAGTGTTTTGTTTTTGCTTATCAAAAAATGTTTTATTTAATTTTTGGATGTTTAAAAAACTCATATTCATTATGTTGTTACCTTTTACATTTTTTTTCAACAAAATAAAGTAGTTTATAAAATAAATGATATTTTATTTTAAAATTTTGTCTCAATAAATATCTATTTTATTCCATGATAATTCTAAATTATATTAATTTCGCATTATATAAGTTAAATTATAAGACAATTTTAACTAACTCAATTCTAAACTATTTTTTGTTTTTTGTCAATAATTTTATTAAATATCATAAATAATTTTGAATAAAATCAATATTAAGAAAAAAATAAAAGTTTAAAAAAAAAGAAAGTATTAAAAACTTTCTTCTTAAAATTAAAATTTAATATATTATTAATTTTTGATATTAAATTTTTATATTAAAAACAAATATTTTTTGAAAAAAAATTCTGGATTTTTTATTTAAAAAAAATATCTTTTAAAGTAAAATTAATTTGAAAAACATAATTTGAAACCGTAAAAGAATAATTTTTAAAATTCAAACTTAAAAAAACATTATATTGTTCTATTTCTTTTTTTTCTTCTACTATATTCAAAAAGTCTATAAAAATTATAAAAAGATTTTTTGCTTCAAATATAGAATATGGTCGAGATGTTATTTGAGATGTTATATTTTTTTTGATTTGTTCATCATACATAAAATTAAAAATTTTTCTGTCTCTCCGATAATTAATAGTATCAGGAAGATTTAATTGTTGTATAGAATTATTTATTTTTTTATTTTGTAAATCAGATAATTTTATTTTTTGAGTTTCTTCAAAAGTTTCTTCAAAATCTTTACTAGAATTACTTAAACTTAAGTCTAAATTATTTTTTAAATATTGAATAAAAGATAAATTGATAGAATAATCAATTTGTATTTCAGAATACTTGTTTTGTAATTCTTCTAAAGAATTAATATTTAAAAATTGATTTAATCTTATTGGATCGATATTTTTTAAAGATTGATACAAAAATTGTTCTCCTGCTAAAGAAAAAAGTGGATTTGATAGATTTAAAGAAACTGTTTGTTTATTATAATCATTTAACTCTAATTTAACAGAAGAACAACTTTCTTGAGGAATATATTTTTTTTGTATTGTTTCCATAGCCATCAATTTGTTATTTTTAAATAAAAAAAAATTTATCATAATTAAAAATAAAAATAAATTTATTAAAGTTAAAAATATTTTTTTCTTCTGTTTAACTATCAACATTATTACTTTTCATTTAAACTCCTTATTTTTTTCATTTTAACTAATTTTAAAATAAGTATTTAAAAAATTATTATTTTTTCACCCTTAAACAATAATAATTTTATCACATAAAAAAAGATTTTCTATTTTTTTAATAATCATATTTAGACAATAAAATAAAAAAGTTTTTTACTATTACTATTAAAATAGTACTAAAAAAATTTATAAAAAATGATTTTTAATTGGATTTGCTTTTATTTAATTTTATTTTATGAGTTTCCCTTATA
Source organism: Candidatus Phytoplasma oryzae (assembly GCF_003263355.1). Taxonomy (GTDB): domain Bacteria; phylum Bacillota_I; class Bacilli_A; order Acholeplasmatales; family Acholeplasmataceae; genus Phytoplasma; species Phytoplasma oryzae_B. Next base: position 109,546 of record NZ_JHUK01000002.1, read on the forward strand.
TTGAATAATGTTGTTGTTTTGTAAAAGGAAATTTTTTTTAAAATAAATTATTCAATTTTTTTAATAAAAAAATAACAATTTCAACGGAATAACAACAATATTTAATTAACATTATATTATTATATTTTTTTTAAGAAATTTTTTTGACAATTTTTTGTTTTTAACTTCATAAACACTATTTAAATTAATAATATTAAATTTGTTTTTTAAAATAATAAAGAAATATAAATAACCAAAATATTTTAATTTTCTTTTGAATTATAATTTTTAGTAAAAAAAGTTATTTTGTTTAATTTAAACAGAATTTAAAGTTTTAACAATATCTTTTAAATAAAAATATTTTTCTTTTATAAAAAAAAATAATATTTTAAAAATTAAAATAATTGTTAAAATATAAAAAATTAATATAATCTAAAAAATAATTTTTTTAATTTTTGAATAAAAAATAATTGTAGTAAATGCAACAATTATTTTAAATATATGAAATTTTTAATAACCTATATTTCAATATAAAAAATAAAATAGATTAAGTAAAAAGTTTATTTTCTTTCTCATTAAACCATTTAATAATATTATTATAATGTTTACCAAAAATTAATAAAGTTAATAAAAAAATAACTAAAATATCTTCTAAAAAAATAGGATAATAAGGTTGTAAATTAAAATAAAAAAAAATCCATAAAAATAAATTAACTAATAAAGTAGAAATTAAAGATGCTAAAAAAGCATAACCAAATATCCTTACTAAACAAACAAAAGATAAAATACCAAAAATACCAATCCAAGGATTAATACAAAAAATAACACCAACAGAAGTAGCTATTCCTTTTCCTCCTTTAAATCGATTAAAAATAGAAAACATTTGACCTAAAATAGCAGCTATACCAAAATAAATTCTAATTTCTTCTTTTTTTATGATATTAATAAAATTTCTTATATCCAACATTTTAATTAAAAAATAATAACCTAAAGAAATAGAAATAATACCTTTTAAAAAATCTAAAACAAAAATAATTAAACCATATTTAAAACCTAATACACGAACAGCATTAGAAGTGCCAATATTTTTAGATCCTAATGAACTTAAATCTTTTTTTTTAAAAATTTTACCTATAATTAAACCAACAGGTATAGAACCTATCAAATAACAAAAGAAAAAAACTACAATAAAAAAAAGAATAATATTTAAAGATTTTAATTTAACAAATATTTCCCACATTTCACACAATACCTTTTTTCTCAAAAAAATGATAAAAAACAAATTAAAAAAAATAATTTATGATTTTCTAAAATCATATTATCTATTTATAAAATATTGATAAAATTATAGATAGCATAAATATGAGATAAATTACCTAAAATAACAAAAATATGCCAAATAAAATGATAATATTTATAATTTGATGATTTAGAATAAAAAAAAACTCCAATACTATAAATAAAACCACCTAATAAAAGGAAAAAAGTAATAATCCAACTTAAAGATAACAAATCTTTAATACAAATTAATCCATTCCATCCTAAACAAAAATATAAAAACAAATGTATCCTTTTGTTATTCTTAAAATAAAATAATTCGCCTAAAATACCAAATAATACTAAAAAAGTTTGGATAATAAAAATAATCTTGCTTTTATGAGAGAATAAAAAAGACATTTTCTGTTCCACAGGAATATTTACAAGAAGAAAAGGAGTAAAACTTCCCCAAATTAATAAATATATACAAACATGATCTAATTTTTGTAATAAAATTCTAAATCGTGTAAATGAAAAAGCATGATAAAGACAACTCATAATATAAAGCAACAACATAGTAAAGGTAAACAAAAATAAAGGTAAAATATTATAAATATGAAAATAATTTTTTTTTATTAATAATCTATAATAAATGATAAAAATCCAAATACTGACAGGAATCATTAAACCATGAGAAATAGAATTAACTATTTCTTCTATTTTAGTTTGTTTTCTTTTTAATTTTGATTTCATAAAATTCATCCTTTTTAAAAAAATTTAACAAAATAAGTTATAAATTTAAATTTATATTTTTGTAAAAAAGTTATAAATTTAAATTTTTGAGAATATTTTGCTGAATAATTTTGTAATCATTTTCTTTTAATTTATAATTATGATTATTAAAACTAAAATTAACTTCTTTGTTATGAAAACGAGGTATCAAATGAACATGATAATGAAAAATAGTTTGTCCGGCTACTTTACCATTATTATTAATTAAATTAAGACCTTTAGCGTTAAAAGTTTTAATTAAAATTTTACTAATTTTTTTAATTATAACAAACATATGCATTAAAATAAAATCTGGAACTTCAAATATAGAACTATATTCTTCTTTAGTAGCTACTAAAACATGACCTTTAGTTAAAGGATTAATATCTAAAAAAGAAATAACAAATTTGTCTTCATAAATAATATAACTAGGAATTTCTTTATTTATAATTTTTGTAAAAATAGTAACCATATAAAATTATTAATTTTTCTCCTCTACTAAAATTAATTTTTTATCACTTAATATTTTTTTTATGTTTTTAAAATTACATTTAGCTATTTGATTAAAAACAGAAATATTTTTTTTATTATAAATTTCTAATATTTGTTGGTCTACGACAGAAGAAGCACCTAATTTTAAATTAATATTATTATTTTTACTTAATTTTTCTATTTCCTTTAAAAAAAAATATCTAGCTATAATAGAAGCTAAAGCAACACTTAAATAATGTGATTCTGCTTTTGTTTTAAATATAACTAATTTATGAACTTTTTTTTCTTTTTGTAAATAATTAAAATAATTTTTAGGAGAAACAAATTGATCCACAATAACACAAACATCTTTTTTTTTTAATAATATCAATAAATCTAAAATAGCTTTATTATGCATCAAAGCTTTAATTTTATTTAAATTATTTGTTCTAATTAATAAATTATATTGAGGAGGATTTAAAATTTTAACAATATAAGGTATTTTATGATTAATAATCAAATTAGCTATTTTAAAAATTCTTTCCGAAGAAATTTTTTTAGAATCACGAATATTTATTTTATGAAAAAAATCTTTTTTTTTTTTATCTATAAATACCGCACAAACAACTACAGGACCAAAAACATCACCCGTACCTACTTCATCAGAACCAATATTATCATATTCTTCATTACTAAAAAAAGAAAAATTTTTATAAGCAAAAATATCTAAACTTTTAGAATCTAAATTTATATCTTTTATATTTAAATTTAAAATATTAAAAATTAATAAAACATTTTTTTCAATTTTCTTTCCTTGAATTAAACAAATACCGCTATTAAAAATTGTAATCGTATCATTATCTTTTTTAATTATAAAATAAATATGTTTATTTTTACTGTTTAAATTATTTATAATAAAATTTTGAAACTTATTTTTAATAATTTGGATCTGATCAAAATTTAGTTTTAAACTATAATATTTTTTCATAATTAATAATAACAAACTCATTCTAAATAATAAATAAATATTAATATTTGGAAAAAAATTATTATCTATTTAAATTCCAATTAATCGGAATAATATTATTTTCTTTCAAATATTTATTAGTTTTAGAAAAAGGTTTTGAACCAAAAAAACCTTTATTTACAGAATAAAATGAAGGGTGAGAACTTTTAATAATATAATTCTTATCTTTTTTAATATATTTTTCATATTGTTGAGAAAACTTACCCCATAATATATAAACTATTCTTTCTTTTTTATTTAAAAATTTAAAAAAATTTTGAGTAAAATATTGCCATCCAATGTTTTGATGACTTAAAGGTTTCCCTTTTTCTACAGTAAGAATACTATTTAAAAGATCAGGATAGAATTATGACGTTTAACCATACAAGATGGATTTATTACCATAAGCCCCCTACACCACCGGACAAGCAAGTTTCCAAGCATCCGGCGGTT